>JADGBM010000048.1 GCA_015231515.1 Desulfobulbaceae bacterium | reverse complement strand
ATCCAGGGTATTATGATGTGGCTGCCGGCGGCGTTGTTTTGGCTGGTGAATCGTACGAACTCTCCGCCAGGTTGTTGTAGAGGTAATTCGCTGTATCGGCAAAGGCAGTGAAAACAAGGACCTTTCTATTGCCGTCATTGATAGGGTTTTCAATCTTGCTGAGAATCAGGGCTTTCAGGTGTTGCAGCTTGGCATCGTCCTCGGGGGTGACTTTTGCCATGGAGCTTAGCAAGGCGTTAATAACTTCCAGATCAACCTTCAGATCGTGTTCCCACGAAGGAAGATCCATGTCGGCAAGGTTTATCTTCACCTTGCCGCCGATCTCGGCGTCATCCGGAACCGGGATATCGTCCTCCTCGGCTTCGAGGTTTGCCAGGCTATCGGTCCAGTCAGAGACACTGCCAGCATCGCCTGCGACCCTGAATGAATTGATTTTGCTCAGGGTGCGGGCGTGGTTGTCATGCAGGCTTTTCAGGGTAAGCCGAAATGCCTCAACCGAGCTTTCCAGGCGCTTGAGCAGATTGGTCGTCATCAATGCCTGCAGGCTTCGCTCTCTGTCGCGCTGGCTAAAGCGCACACTGCCGCCTTTGGCCTGTGTGTCGTAGAGGTCTTCATATTTTTTGAGCCGACTGGGCAGGATGTAGCTGATCGGGGCGTAGACGGCCAGTTTAAGCAGCGAGAGCTGGTCAAATATTTCATTGAAGCTCATAACATCCGTGCGCCCGGTCAAAGGCGAATGGAATGACAGCGGTTTGCGGCGCTCGGGAAACTGGCCTATATCACTGGTGTCGTAAAAGGTCTGAATGTGCTTGCGTGAACGGGCAATGGTGACGCTGTCAAGCAACTCAAAGAAGTCAAAATCAAGGGAATCAAGAATAGCTCGCGCCGTGCGATCCTCGGGTGCCAGTTTTGACCACTGGTTGAAGACCGTTTGGGCATTGCGGAAGATTTCTTCCACTGATCTGCCCGTGCGCAGCTTCTTGCTGAGATTTTCAGAGTCGCCTTCGTAAGCCAGCGCGAGTTGGTTGCGTAGATCATTAAAGCGGTTATTGACCGGGGTGGCAGACAGCATCAGGACCTTTGTTTTAACGCCTTGGCGGACGACCTGGTTCATCAGCTTCTGATAGCGGGTTTCCCGATCTTTAACGGCATCGTTGTTGCGGAAATTATGTGATTCATCAATGACGACCAGATCATAGTTGCCCCAATTGATCCGATTCAGAGGAATTCCAAACGACTCACCCGAGGTGCGGGAAAGGTCGGTGTGGCACAGCACATCGTAATTGAAGCGATCCCTGGAGAATATGTTGGTCGTCAGGTTGCTGTTGTAATTCAACCAGTTGTCCGCAAGTTTCTTGGGGCACAGAACAAGCACCGAACGGTTGCGCAGTTCGTAATATTTCACAACAGCCAGAGCCGTGAATGTTTTACCAAGCCCCACGCTGTCGGCTAGGATGCAGCCGTTGTAGGTTTCCAGCTTGTTGATAATGCCTACTGCGGCATCACGCTGAAAATTGAAAAGCTTGTTCCAGACCAGCGTGTCCTGATAACCCGTGCGATCATTGGGCAACACGTCTTCATCAATATCATCGAGGAAATCGCTGAAAATATTGTAGAGCATCAGGAAATAGATGCGCTCGGGTGAATTTTCCTGATAGACCGACGCGATATGATCACAGATCGCGTCGGTCACATCTTCAAGTTTTGTCGGGTCACTCCATATCTGGTCAAAAAGCTGAAGGTATGTCGAAGTAAAGGCCGTCTCGTCTACCCGGTTGACGATGTTGGAAACGGCATCGCCTTGGCTGTATCCCAGATCCACGGCGGTGAAACCATGCAAAGGCATATATGCCGCTTCCAGCGAAGGCCCCTGAATGCAGGCAAACTGCTGCATTGGGGATTTGGTTTTGTTGGAGCGGAATCTGGCTTTGCGGCGCATCCATTCAGCACACTCGCGGGCAATGGCACGCTGGGTGAGTTTATTGCGAAGCTGGATTTCAAATTCGGAGCCGTAGAGGCTGCGTTCCCGGTTGGCCTTGGGGATAAAAAACTCTCGGCGTTCTTTTCTGAGTTTGTCGGTGACTTCGTTAGGAACGAAGGTAGGTGCTGTGAAGATGAATTCCAACGACTCAATTTTTGCGAGTTCGGACTTTAAAGCTTCATAGGCATAAATCGAAAAGCACGATGCCGCGATTTTGAGTTTAGCCTTGGGGTGGATGGAAGCCTTTAGATCGTCGCCCAGCAAAGAATTGATGTTGTCGACGATCTTCATTCGTCCGAACCCTTCCTGTTGCGGTCCGCCGCACCACCAGCCTCAACCCAGGCATCGACCTGATTTTTTTTGAACTTCCAAAGACGGCCCATGCGATGGGCGGGCATCGCCTGCTTGTCAATCCAGCGGTAAACGGTGTCACTGCTGACACCGAGGTACTTGCCTATCTCGTCTACTGATAGCCAGCGGTCTTCTATCTCGGCCATATCTCCAACTTCTCAGGGGCGATTGGTTTTCTTGCCACACCAGAGGCGGTAACGGGGATGCTGGGCACAGGCTCCCCAACTTAAAAGATCCTCTAATGTATTTAGGCAAAGGCTGATTGTCAAACGATTTCGTCCGGATAAAGCCGCAAAGGCCTGCTCAAGGGCGTATCACTGGCGACTGGCGATTCTCCCCGCGTAAAACGGGCATGGCATCCAATATATCCAGGTTAGAATTGAGGTAAATATGAGTTGGCGGGAGAGATCTTAGTGGGGGGCTCAGACAATTATCTTGATCTTTCCGGCTTGTTTTTGCCGGAAGCTAAGATACTGATCCAGCGTTATAATTTAGAGTTAGAACGAATCAATCAAGCCATCGGTCAATATTTTATTAATAATTTCAATTCCATCGGGAGTATACCTTTCAATGGCCATCTCTTTGACGACAGCATCAATTGACTTAAAAGACCCGCTTTCAACCTCCTCTTTCTGGAGAATAAAGGGTCCTTCATGTCGGCAGGAAAAAACCCTCCCCCAGACCTTGTTGTCGATATCTGCAAAGTAGTGATCAAAAAGAAAAACCAACTCCGCAACAACACCCAGTTCTTCGGATAGTTCCCGTTTGGCGGAGAGTTCGTACGATTCACCAGCCAAAACAACGCCGCCGGCAGCCACATCATAATACCCTGGATAAATATCTTTGCTCAGCGTCCTCTTTTGCACATACAAATCATTGTAAGAATTAAAAACTAAGATGTACGTGGCGCGATGAATAATCTTACGGGCCCGCATTTCCTGTCGCGTACACTGCCCGCATTCATGATTTTGCCCATCAACAATTTGTACTACTTCGAAATCGCTGTTCATTTGTTAAGGTCACCTGCCAATCGATTTTTATCTTCCCACCAGACAACAATTTCGTCATAAAGTTGTTTCATTTCCAACAATAAATCATGATAGAGATAGATCTCACCATTCTGGGCAATTTGTCCAAGCTCTGAGGCCTTTTCAGAAAGCCGATCGGCACACATATTTGCTGCAGTACCTTTTATGGTATGACAAAGTGATCGTATTTTTTCGTCATCTTTTTCCTGCACTGCTTCAGTAAGACTACTGAGTAGTTGGGGGCCACGTTCATCAATAAGCATAGAGATCAGTTTAGCCGCCAGATCTTCTTTTTGATAACACATATCTTTAAGAAATCGATCATAATCAAGGGCCATTTCAAGAGAACCACTACGAGCTTCATCAATCTCTTGGTAGTTTAATTGAAGACCCAAAACTTTCGTAATTTCAGAAATAAGTCGTGTCTCATTAACTGGCTTACTGACATAGCCGTCCATGGCTGATGCCAGACATTTTTCACGATCCCCTTTCATGGCATGAGCTGTTATGGCAATAATAGGAGTCGGTTTAAGGTTATTATCTCGTTCATACTGTCTTATCCTTGCCGTAGTTTTGTACCCGTCGATACCAGGCATTTGAATATCCATCAATATAATATCAAATTCTGATTGCTCACATTGGGCGATTGCATCCAGCCCACTAGCTACGTATGTTATACTAAGAAAGTATTTTGAAAGTAAAGCCTTGGCCAGTTCTGCATTGATCAGCACATCTTCAACAAGAAGTACGTGTAAATCCAGCTCTTTGATCTGGGCGGTAATTGTCGATGAAAGCGCACCGTTCAAATGTTCAGGAGTAGTGCATTCCTCATCATCAGGCTCAAGCTGCGTGATCTTCATCGGAAGAATAAAACTAAACGTTGAGCCCTTGCCTAGTTCACTATCCAGCCATATTCGTCCCTTCATCATCTCAACTAAACGTGCAGATATTGATAAGCCTAGACCAGTTCCGCCATGATTTCTTGAAACAGAACTATCAATCTGCGTGAAGGAGTTAAATATATCTGATTGAAACTCAGGTTCAATTCCGACTCCGGTATCAATAACCTGAAACAAAAGCTGTACTGAATCATTTGACTCAACTTTATGAGTCGTACCAACCCTTAAAGTGATAGTTCCTTCGTTGGTAAATTTTAGAGCATTGCCAAGTAAATTAATTAGTATTTGTCGAAGTCGAATTGGATCACCAATATAACTATCCGGTGTTTCAGCGCTGATAGTAGTCCTGCATTTAATCGGTTTTTGTTTTACTTGTAACTCTATAACCTTGAAGGCAGAGTTAACAAGGTTACGCAACGAAAATGGTCGTTCAGACAACATTAATTTCTTTGCTTCAAACTTCGAGAAATCGAGTATATCATTTATAATATTGAGGAGATGTTCTGATGATGATCTCGCCATCGTCAAATATTTACGCTGATTATTTGTCAATTCAGTGCCTAGCACCAAGTCAGTCATACCTATGATCCCATTCATAGGTGTACGAATCTCGTGGCTCATATTAGCTAAAAATTCACTTTTTGCCTTATAGGCTTTCTCAGCATCTTTTTTGGCCAGATTTATCCGTTCGACAAGTGGTGACATCGATCGTTTCATTAAATAGCCCCCGGCAATAATCAAGATCAAAGACGCTAGTACCGAAAAGACAATCGCATTAGCAAAGGCAAGCTGGATATCCTTAAGATAGATTTTCACAACCAGGCCCCAGTTCAAAGCCACTATTGGTCCGTAGGCAGCTACCACCGATCGCCCCAGGTGGTCCTTGATTATCTCGGTGCCGGTTTGTCCATTTATAGCTTTGCCCATCGGTTTGCCTAAGATTTTTTGGAGTAAAACAGGCTCTAGTGTTGATGTCTCCGGCGCAACAATAAAGTGGACTAAACCATCCGTGCCTAATTGTCCAATTATGTAATTTGTTGAAGAGTTTGGCACAGGGGTAGACTCTGAAATACCAGGGGTACTTAAAGAGTTATTGAGGATAGGAGTCAAATACTGAAAAACAGGTTGACCGTTAATGATATCTGACTGTTGAGAATGTTCGGAGAGGCATGCTTGTGTTGTTTCAATAATCTTAGCAAGGCGCAGAGTTACCTCCAGAAGTTGATCTCTTTGGTGTTCTATGGCATTACGATAAAGAAAATAAATTGACCCTCCGGTACCAAATGTCGCAACCGCAAACATTATCACAATTGCCAAACGAAGTATTGCGTTTTTATCTTTCACAATAAGATCATGACTATTTCTAAATACATCTTTTCCAGGGAAATGCGTAGATACGCTTATGGTGTCACAGGATACCTTGTCATGCAAGAAAAAATGCGTTGAAATCCTGCCAAAGCGACATAATGATCACACTTTTGACAGAAAAAACTATTGTTTGAGGCGGGGAATGACTCTCACCAACTGCGAATTGCTTCAAGTAGAAGCCTCACCCCTACCCCAGAAGGACCTTTAGGGATATAGGATTTTTCGGTAAAATTCCAAGCCGTTCCGGCTATGTCGAGATGTACCCATTTGGCATCACCGACAAACTCTTGAAGAAATGCCCCAGCAGTAATAGTGCCCGCCCCTTTCTCTCCCACATTTTTAAGGTCAGCAATTTTTGACTCTATCTGCTTGCTGTACTCTTTGGTAAGAGGCAAACGCCAGACAGGTTCACCACATCTTTCACCTGCCTGTTCAATTTTTTTGGCGAGTTCAGTATCATTGCTCATCATGCCTGAACAGTGATGACCGAGACCGACAATAACTGCGCCAGTCAATGTTGCCAGATCCAATACGGCATCCGGCTTAAACTTCTTCACTCCGTAGGACAGGGCGTCAGCAAGGATCAATCTCCCCTCGGCGTCTGTATTTTGAACCTCAACGGTTTTACCGTTATATTGGGTTATGATGTCTCCTGGTTTTAAGGCGGCAGGACCTGGCATATTGTCTGTAGCTGGTACAATTGCCACCACATCCACATGCCTTGGCTTTTCGGTACCAATCGCCTGCATCGTAGCCATAACAGCTGCACCACCGCACATATCATATTTCATATCATACATACCGGCGCCCGGCTTAATGGAAATTCCTCCGGAGTCAAAGGTTAAGCCTTTCCCTACAAGAAGAATTGTAGGAACTTTTTTACCTGTTCGATATTCAAGAACAATCATTTTCGGTGGCTCAGAAGAGCCTCGATTGACAGCTAAAATGCCACCCATACCCATTTTCTGAAGCTGCGCTTTGGCATAAACTTGTCGTTTAAACCCATATTTTTTCGCTAAGTGCAGGCTGAATGCCTCAAAATCTGAAGCTGTCATGTTGCTGCCAGGTTCATTAGCCATGTCACGGGCACAAATCACTGCTTCAGCGTTTACGACCCCTTTTTTAACACCTTTTCGGGCTAATTGAGTCTGGGAGCATACCAAGGTGACTTTATTGATTTTAGTGCAGTTATCTTCTTCTTCAGATTTTTTCGATTTATACTTGTCAAATGAGTAGTTAGCCAACAGCAACCCCTCTGTCAAGGCCTGACACATATCAGTAATCGGAAAATCAATCTCAGGAACCATCAGTAAAATTTCGATAGCCTTAGTTTTTTTTGCCTTTTTGACGATTGTCCCACCACATAAGCGAAACGATTCAGTTGTCAACGCATCTGAACCTAAACCAACAGCTAAAACTCTTTTTGGAGATTTACTTGGGCCACTTGAAAGCGGATAACACAGTAATGTCTGACCATCCTTACCGTTAAAATCACCAATCGCATGAGCGGCATGAATATGTTTTAGCGCTTGTTTATGGGAACATTGTGGTTTATCAGAACCCTTAGTTTGTTTTATGCAGCAAACCAGCATATCGCCGAAGTACTTATCAGAAATATTTTGTGTTACTACTACTTTCATATACGCTCCCAAATTTTTACCTCTTGATGTTATAGGCTGTAAACCGTATACAGCTTCTTTCAAATTTACTATAAATAACTATCACTTATAGTATAATGATGCAAGTGCGAGCCTCTAGTTGTTCATAAAGTTGCCTTAAACTGCAACATGATACCTGTTAATTAAAGACTTATTTCAACTGCTTACATAAAAAATACTACTTCCAATCGACAATCATCAAGGAGATGTCAACGTGCTTTTACAACTGTGTGTTTCTGCTGGAATTGCAATTATTGTATCTGCACTATGCAGTATAGCTGAGGCTGCTTTGTACTCAGTGTCTCATAGTCACATTGAATTACTGGCTAAATCCGGAAAAAAATCAGGACTGATCTTAAAAGAGCTTAAGGATGACATAACAAGTCCAATTACCGCCATACTAACCCTCAACACTATTTGCAATACAATGGGGGCAGCTGTGGCGGGAGCATCTGCTGTAGCTCTATTTGGTGACTCCATGCTGGGAGTATTTTCAGCCCTGTTCACCCTGTTCATCTTAATTTTTTCAGAAATTATTCCCAAAACGGCCGGTGTTGCCTATTCCCGAAAAATAGTCACCTGGATGGCATATCCCCTCTATTTTTTAGTAAAGGTATTTAAACCGTTCATATGGCTATGTAATAAGATAACCCGGCTGATCGAAAAATCAGGCCAAAAGGCATATATCTCCTCTAAAGAGATTAAAATAATTGCCTCCATGAGTAAACATTCTGGTGAGATTGATCATCAGGAGGAGAAAATCATTGTTAACATTCTGGAGCTTCGCAGCAAAAATGTCCGCAAAGCCATGACACCGAGAACGGTTACTTTCACTCTTGACGCTAACCTTACAGTTGCAGAGGCAGCTGATTTCAAGGATAAATGGAACATACACAGCCGAGTGCCGGTCTATGACTCTGTCCCCGACAATATTGTGGGTATTGTTTTACGGAAAGAAGTTTTGATTAATGCTGCGGATGGGAATTTAGACACCAAATTGTCAGAACTTATGGAAGCACCACATTTTGTTCCTGAGTCCATTCCCTTGCCGAATGTCTTACTCGAGTTTTTTGAACATCGAGTCCATTTATTTGTCGTTGTTGATGAATATGGTGGTTTTACCGGCATTATCAGCCTGGAAGACATCATTGAGGAAATAATGGGCGAGGAGATCATGGACGAGTCTGATGAAACTCGCGATATGCGTGCCTTAGCCCGGTTTAAAAAAGCAACGAGACAAAACAAACACGCAATTACCTGAACAGGCAAAACAGCAAATCGATCTACCTGTCTGCAATTGCATATAGCCATGCCTGGCGCGACAGGCCTTCAAAAAATTACACTGAGATAAAAAAGCAGAAAAACACTGATTAGTAAATTAAGGCCTATAAACGATCGTAATTTAACAACGCCCTCAAAATCCTCAAGACAGAAACGCCATAGTATGTAACAGGCTGCAATTGCACCGTTGAGCATAAAAAAGGCCGATAGAATCTGGACGGGAAAATAGGGAATAGTAAAACTCAGTCTTTCAAATACAGAAAAGCCGAACTGACGGCCAAAGGTCGGCAAAAAATCACCAATTCCGGCCGTGAAATATTCCATTCGATAGACAAGTTCCCCGACAAAGGCCATAGGAACCAGGACAGGCACCATTGGCGAAAATCTTCCAAAAACAGGGTCATCAGTTCTGCCAAGCATTATGTTGCCAAGTCGTATACCTGCCAGCACCACCACGAAAGCGACAACGAGAAGAGCACTAAAAGCGGCTGCATCAGATCCAAAAAAAGAGAGCAATGAAGAGTACGCCTCTTTTTGCCGCAAAAATCGGGCAAATTGAGAACCAATCAAAAACGGGACAATATAACTACAGGTAATATACCTGCCCTTGTTCCGGATAAGTTCTGAGTATGGGTTTCTAATGAGAAACTGTGGGGCATCCCTGTCACAGTTAGGTATGCAGTGACCACAAACCAGACAATGCAGATTGTTCTTCACGGAATAGGCACCTAGATACACCGGGCAACCACGCTTACCATCTCCGCCCCGTTGGCATGCAAATGTCTTACACTCTTTGCAGCGCTCATGATTGGCACGAAATTCAGTGATTGCCAGAGTTGCTGCAGCCCCGCTGATTCGACCCAAAGGACATAGGTGCCGACACCAGGCCTGCCCCTTATAGAAAACGGCAACGGCTGTAAATCCTATAATCATGGACAGAACCAGCCAGGACGTGCCTAAGGGCTTGTGCTCAAGGCCTGCAACAATCTCGGTCCAGATAATTACGGCGAGCAGAAATACCGAGAGATACACACCATATTTTTGCAAAAACTTTGGAGGGGCCAATGAAAACGAAAAGCCTTTCCTTTGCAAGAAAAGACCAAACCCTGGGAAAGGACATATGCCACACCACATCCTTCCTACAAAAAACCATGAAAGTACAATTGCCGGCCACAGAAGACCCCAGGTTAAAAATCCGGCGATGTTTTTAGTCGGATCAGATGGGCCAAAGAATCCAGAAACAATTACGATTAAGAACAGTATATCGCCACCAGTCCGTAACACCGCATAATGATGTCTGGTAGCAAGGAAACGGCGAAAACCCGGGAAAATCTTAAAGAGATCCAGTTGGTCACTATCATCAAAAGAAATCAGACTGCGTATCGCCCTTGTCCACCAAGTCAAATCAGCCAACCTCTTCTAGAATAATTTGTACGGAGCGGATCATACCATCACGAATAATTTCAACTGTTACCTGATCACCAATCTTGTAATTATCGAGTTCATTGCGCAGATCATCAAAACTGGTAATTTTCTTGCCATTTATTGCTTTGATAATATCGCCAAGTTCTATATCAACATTACCCCGGCTTGTCCCACGGATACCAGCCCTATCAGCAGCACTTCCTTCTAGTACATCAATTATCAGCAGGCCATCAATATTCAATCGTTTATTAATGGTATTATTAGCAATTGTGACTCCAAGGCCAGGCCGAATATTTTTTCCATATTTAATCAAGTCAGGGACAACACGATTGACAATCTCAACAGGAACAGCAAAGCCTATGCCAGCATTTTGCCCGGCAGGGCTGTATATAGCGGTGTTGACTCCAACCAGGCGACCGGCACTATCAAGTAACGGACCGCCTGAATTGCCGGGGTTAATCGCAGCATCGGTCTGAATAACTCCGCGAATTGTTTGTCCTGTTACAGATTCAATCTCTCGATCTAAAGCACTGACGATACCAGCGGTCAAGGTATGATCGAGGCCAAAGGGGTTACCAATGGCAAAGACTTTCTGACCAACAAGTAAATTGTCAGACTCACCGATAATAATGGGCTGTAAGCTGGTGGATGGCGCAGATACAGATAGTACAGCCAGATCCTTTTCTGCACTTATACCAACAACCTTCCCTTTCTTTACGGTTCCGTCGCTTAAAGTTACTTCAACACTGTTGGCGTCTTCAATAACATGGTAGTTTGTAACAATATGACCATCAGTATCCCAGACGAAGCCCGAGCCTGTTCCACGGGGGATCTCATAGACATTTAAACTGAAAAAATCTCGTCTGATTTGACTGGTTGTAATATAGGCGACCGAAGGAGAGGTTCGTTCAAAGAGTTCAATGGTTGATTGTTCGTCAGCGGCAAGATCACCACGCGCTGTGACTATCCGTGGTGGTGCGCTCTCTCTTTTTGGAGTTATCTCAGGGCGGGCAAAAATAAACCAAAGGCCAATTAATACTATAAAAAGCAGAGTGAATGAGTTCATTCTGCCGGACTGATTGAATATCATGTTCATAAATGAATCATAAGCCCAGGAAGTATTTGGCAATGCTGAAAAAGGCAATAACCCCAAGGATATCTATCGAAGTTGTTACAAATGGACCCGTTGCAATGGCCGCGTCAATATTAAGTTTTTTCAGGGTTAAGGGGACAATGGAACCCACCGTTGTCGCTAGAATCATTACAAAAACTACTGATATTCCAACAACAATACCCAGCCGGGCTGTCTCAGGGTATCCAAAGTAAGCAACCGCACCAATTAAACACCCGTATATGGTGCCAAGAATAGTTCCCACTCGAAATTCCTTATATATTACTTTAGAAATTTCTTGCAGGTTAATACGCCCTGTTGCAATGCCACGGACGATAATGGTGCTTGACTGCGTAGCGATGTTGCCACCCATTCCGACGATTATGGGAATGAACGCTGCTAGCGTGACGACTTTCTCAAGCTCAGCTTTAAAATAGGCGATAACGACAATAGCTAATACTCCGCCCACACAACTGGCAAACAGCCATGGCGCACGGGTAAGGGCATTGGACATGGTTGATTTAAGTAAAATCTCATCATCCTTACCAGCACCAGCCATTTGAAAGAAATCTTCGGTTGCCTCCTGCCGGATAACATCAATAACGTCATCAACTGTAATGATTCCTATTAAATTAAATGACGAGTCCACTACGGGCACAGCAAGTATATTGTACCGAGAAACAACATGAGCAACCTCTTCCTGGTCGGTTTCAGAGCTTACCGCAATAACCTTTGGATTCATGATATTCTTCAGCAACCTGTAGGGAGGGTGCATCAGAAGCTCTCGAAGCGACAAAACTCCGGTTAAGTGATTTCCTTCTCTAACAATATAAAGGTAGAAAACCATCTCAAGTTTTTCACTTTTTTCCTGGATACTTTTAACTGCATCACCAACGGTAGTTTCCTCATCTAGTGCCAAAAAGTTAGGGGACATAAGTCCACCGGCACTTTCAGAGTCATACTGAAGAAGTTCATCAACTTCCTGACGATCGCTAATTGCCATAAGCTGGCGAATCTCATCTGCCAATTCACCAGAAAGTGCCTCAAGAAGGTCAGCCGCATCATCAGCCGCCATCTTGTCAATAACAGACACCATAAATTTGGGAGTTAACTCGCCAACCAACTCAACCATGATTGACTGGTCTAACTCGCTCAGCACTTCGCCAACATGTTGGGTCTGAGCAACAATATTAAAGACGTTCTGTCTTTCTTCCGGGGTCAGATGCCTGAAAACCCGAGCAAGATCAGCAGGATGAGTTTTATTGATCAGTTTGAGAAGATTATCGACAGCCTTACGACGAATTAACCTTCGAATTGTATCAAAAAGAACTGTCCCTTCTTTCTCTATACGTTCAGATCTAATTGGGCTGTTCATATGTTTTCCTTAATAGCAGATAGTATGGCTTAGTGCAGACCATTGAGGGAGAGAACCAAGGCCAATTAGAAATTGATTTCCATTTTACTCTAACTGGAAATTCACAATAAAAACATGTAATATTAAAAATAAACCCTTGTATCGTCAATAAAAATATGGTTGGCACTAATCTCAACACACCAATAATAAAAATGATGGTTACGAAGACGAACATTATGAACAATTTTATGCGTACGGGGATTTACTTCATAAAGTTTTTCAGTATCATCTCACTTTTTATTTTGGTGGCCAACAGTGCCGCATTTTGTCAACCACCAACTCTCCCTCCTTCCGTAACCGTTGATAAAAGCACCGATTTTATCAACCTCACACAACATATCATTTACACTGTTGATAAAACATCAACTCTTACAATCGACCAAATTCTTAATCCCTCAAAACCTGTCAAATTCATTCGCCATCAACAAGACAGTATAAATCTTGGTTTTGACAGCTCAACCTTGTGGTCGGCTTTTTCTCTACACAACACTGATCACAATCCACTTGAGATCGTGCTTGAGGTTCCCTTCCCGCTTATCGATACAATTCGGCTCTATCAAGTTGACTTCAATGGCAAGTTAAACGTTCTTTCAGCGGGAGAACTTATACATAATTCACAAACACAGTCCAAGGATAGGTATCGAAATCCGAAGTTCAGAGTAACTCTGAAACCACGTAATACTCAGAAGTTTTACCTTTCAGCCCAAGATAAAGGATCGGTGCCGTTCTCGTTAGAATTGAGGAGTCTTCATGCCTTCGAGCTCCACAAACTAAAGGACAATGCCCTGTTCGGTGGGTATTTCAGCCTGTTTTCTGTCATTTTACTCTATAACCTGATTGTCTTTTGCATAATAAAAACGAAAACCCACTTTTACTACGTGTGTTATCTTCTCAGCTTGTTACTGTGGCAGGCCACTTACAGCGGTCACGCCTCGCTTTTTCTCTGGCCCAATCATACGTACTTAACCAATCACGCGGTTCCATTTTTTATCAGTGTTGCTGCAATCTGCGGGATTCTATTTTCTAAACACTTTCTCAAAACCTCGATTTTTGCACCGAAAATCAATAAATTCTTAAACCTCTTGTTTGCTTGTTTTGTTGTCACACTTTTCATGAGTTTCATCCCAGACTATACAATAAGCGTTATTTTAGCAGCCTTCTTTTCCATACTGTTTACGCTTTTGATATTTGTGACAGGTATAACATCATGGAAAAATGGTTTTAAACCTGCTCGTTATTTTACTGTCGCCTGGTTTTTCCTGCTTTCTGGAACCTTGCTGCTCGCCTTGAAGAGTTTTGGTGTGATTCCAAGCACATTCGTAACAGAATATGGCCAATATATGGGATCATTATTTGAAATTTTTCTTCTTTCATTAGCCTTGGTAGATATGATTGAGGTCCTGAAAAAAGAACGAGAAGAAGCCCTGCACAATGCCTTTGATATTGAAATAGAAGCCAAAGAAAAACTAGAGATTAAAGTCGCAGACCGTACCCGCGAACTTACCCAAATAAATAATCACCTTGAAGACGTTTCAAGCAAACTTTCTAAATATTTATCTCCTCAAATCTATAATTCAATTTTCAGCGGCAAAACCAATGCAACTCGTATTTCCAGCCGTAAACATCTGACAGTATTCTTTTCTGATATCGTAGGATTTACAGATTTAACCGACTCAATTGAGCCAGAGGAGTTGTCAAGGATTCTCAACGATTACTTGACTGAAATGGCTGAAATCGCCCTGAAGTACGGGGGTACAATAGATAAATTTATAGGAGACTCAGTGATGGTTTTCTATGGTGACCCGGAAACCAGAGGTGACACCGAAGATGCTGTGCTCTGTGTGAAAATGGCGATTGAAATGCAAGAGAGAATCAGAACTTTTCATACACAGTTTCCTCAAACATTGAGCCATTCATTGCAAGTACGAATGGGAATACATTCTGGATTTTGCACCGTGGGTAGTTTCGGTGCGGAGAAGAGGCTCGAATATACCATTATCGGCGGGGCAGTGAATCTTGCCAGTCGCCTGGAGGGAGTTTCTGAGCCTGGCATGATCCTGATATCGTCCTCGACCTACTCTCACATAAAAGATGTAATAGCCTGTAAAAAACACAAAACGGTCAAAGTGAAAGGGATCAACGCACCGGTTGACACCTATCTGGTTCTGGATACTGGCAGCGATGATATTTTAAAGGCTGGAACGTACGAAGAGAAAGGTGATGGGTATTCAGTTTTTATTGATCTTAATGGTATATCATCTGAAAGTAAAGATCACTTAGTTGGTCAGTTGACAAAAACCTTACAGAAACTTCAAGCCTTGTGATAGATACAATATTAGGCTCTACCGTTATCAGCGTTGTTTATTGGAGGTATTTGTTCGGCTATATCACTCTTGTCTGAATCAACGCCTCGAGAAGTCCAATTACCGCCTTCACTTGCCTCTCTATTCTCTTTTCGGATTGATTCAGCTTCACGCTTTGCCACACTATATTCAAGTGCTAATTTTTTACGATTCTCAATTTCTCTGTTAACAATAAAATAATTGAGTATCGGCTTAACAACAAACATAAAAACAAGCAGTATTAAGACGATATTGACAACCAGCGGGACAAAAGGGCTTAATAGGGCTATCAAGCTATCCATTACTTTTTCTTAAGCAATATAAATCGAGTTTGATTTCTACTCTTAACGAGAAGCAGCACGTTAAGCTCTTTGGAATCAATAAGCAGTTTTTCTAAATCCTTAACAGTGGAAAGCTGAACACGATTCTGACCGACACCGCCTTCAAGCAAGATATCCCCTCGCTGCAAACCAGACTGCTCTGCAAGACTGCCCTGTTCAATATTTGTTATAATTAATCCATCCTCAATATCAGCTCCCATGGATTTAGCAAGTTCGTCGGTCATTTTCTGCACTGTTAGACCCAGGTCTTTGGATGAGTAGATTGTATCATCGTTTTTAGATGACGACACAGCATCCTCCTGAAGTTCTCCAATCACAACGGTTAACCGCCTTTTCTGCCCCTCTCTGAAAAAAGTGATTTCTGCCTCTGTACCGACAGAAGTCTGGGCAACTAAAGCGGGAAGCATATTCATTTGACTTATCTCTTTGCCCTGAAACTCTGTGATTATATCACCAGATTTTATTCCAGCTTTTTCGGCAGGACTATCGGCCATTACATGTCCAACTAAGGCACCAATCGGTCGGTCAAGATCAAACTGTTCGGCAAGATCAGCTGTAACCGGTTGAATCATGACGCCCAACATACCTCGAGTAACTTTGCCATTACCCTGAAGCTGGGAGACTACATTCTTTGTCATATTCGCTGGAATCGCAAAGCCTAAACCAATATTGCCACCATTTCTACTGTAAATAGCGGTATTAATTCCCATCAGCTCACCATCCATATTAAATAATGGGCCTCCCGAGTTTCCGGGATTTATAGAGGCATCTGTCTGAATAAAGTTCTGATAAGGCCCGTCACCCAAAGTCCTACCTTTGCCACTTACAATGCCGGCAGTAACGGTATGATCAAATCCAAAGGGATTACCAATAGCTAAAACCCAATCACCGACTTGAAGTTTGTCAGAATCACCAAAACTGGCGAATACCAGGGAGTGTTTGGGGGTGATTTGAATTAAGGCGAGATCCGTCTTCGGGTCTTTACCTATTACCTTTGCCGTGTACTCTTCAAAATTAGAAAGCCGTACATTTATCTCATCAGCATTTTCAATGACATGGTTATTGGTAATGATAAATCCGTCTGCTGAAATAATAACTCCGGAGCCAAGACTTGTTCTTTTTTGGGCCGGAAGCTGTTGTTCTCTGGGTTGTTGCGGAACATCGAAAAAATGGCGAAACAGGTCGGGCACCTGATCATTTTCAAAGAAGAAATTGTATGGCAGATTTCGTGATTGAATAGTTTGGGTGCTGTAGATGTTAACGACTGTTGGGCCATATTTTTTGGCCAAATCGGCAAAACTGGCGGGAACGTTCTGGGCCTGTACTTGAGTGACTAGCAAGGAGATTACCAACCAGAAAGGCAGTGCGATACGACTCAAAAAAAACTGTTTAGTTTTGAAGTTCATTAAGTAATTCATCGATTTGCTCCTGGGAAACAAGTACATCAGATGCATCATAATCATCCGAAAATTCAATGGTTTTAAATTTTTGTTTCAACTGACGTTTTTTCTGTATACGTGTCTTTATCTTTCCGGCACTAAGTTTACGCAACTCTTTGTCTACAACTGCGACAGCTAAATGATCTGTTTTAGTAGTAAATTCTTGAGGATCAAAATTGTCGATAAAGGTATTGATGCGAGCTAATTCTCTCTCAAAGACCATGACCCGACAAGATTAACACCCCATAACAGTAAGAGACATCGACAAAGGCTCACGCCACCATCATCCAACTTTAGAATGCTAAACACCTCTCCTTATAAAAGTACGCTATACCGTGCAACCAAGCCCACTGAAACTAGAGCGAACCCGGACTTTCGTAGAATTAATAAAAAAACCTTAAACGGCTTTTTTAAACTTACGACTTTTCTTCTTCAAAAGACTAATTCGTCTACGCAAAGTATTAAATTGGGCTTTGTCCCCATCTTCTTTGCTGGCCACCAGCTCTTTTCTTAAAGAGTTGATCTCCGCCTTACAATCTTTTGCTGAAGTTTTTGGAGCTTTTGGACCGGAAGAAGCTTTTTTATTCGCAGCTTTAGGGGCTTTTGCTTTGGGTGCTCCAGTCTCAGCAGTCGCGTCTGCACCTCCGCTTGTTCCTTTAATGGCAGCCAAAAGCTCATCTTTTTTCATGCCACTTATCCCGGTAATGTCAGACTCTTTAGCTAAATCACGCAACTCTTTAACTGTCATTTTGTCGAGTGGCTTTTGTTCTTCAGCTAACGCTTGTTTCTCATCCGTCATTTTCATGCTCCTTGTGACTCATTAGTAAATAAAATCATATTGAACTGTAGTGCTAAAAAATTATAGGTAAATCTACAAAAAAATTCAACTTTCAAGAGCATAATAATCTTGAAAGGACAACTGTCAGGAAAAATCATCTAAAACTGATAAAGATTCTATCACATAAGGATCTTCCTGAAGGCGATCAACCATCAACTGCTGTTGCTCTTCCTTGGTATACTCTTTAGCTTCATCTTCTTTTGATAGTCCAGATGTTTCAATTCTGTGCGGAGAGCCAGTATTTGCAGACTCATCTTTAACAGATTCCCTCGCCTTTTTGACAGAATCAATATCGATAGCTATCAGGGTATGCTCAAGCCTCTTTTTACTCTCATTTGCGTCTTTTTCTATCTGTAAAAAATCATCATCGTTTTTGACTCTCGAACTGCTTGTCGCCTTTAATGTGTTCAGATTAAAATGGTCTTTCCACATGTCGAAGTCAACGGGATCAATTGTATCCCATGGCATGGAGTTTTCCATATACTGCTCTCCAGTCTCAGCATATTGGAAACGATCAGGAAGAATAATGTCAGAGACAATGCCCTTGCGCTGGGTCGATTCACCATTAACTCGATAAAATTTTTGGGTAGTTACTTTTAGGTGGCCTAAAGGCTTATATTTTGTCATGTTAACACTGAAAAAAGGAAGCTTGGTATCAAGGTTAATCAATGTTTGAACAGTTCCTTTTCCATATGAATGATCACTGCCGATAATGACAGCCCTATTATAATCCTGTAAAGCACCGGCGAGTATTTCTGAGGCAGATGCACTGAATCGATTGATCAGAACTACAATAGCGCCATCATAGTAAATGCTCTTATCGTAGTCATAAAGAACCTCCGCCTTCTGATCATTTGTTTTAATCTGTACAATTGGACCTGTTTCAATAAACAGTCCGGCAATTTTTACGGCATCGACTAACGCTCCACCGCCGTTGTTTCTTAAGTCAATAATCAGGCCCTGGGTTTTTTCGGACTTAAACTCATCAAGTGCCTTTATAACATCATCGGTTACGTTACGCCCTGAACCACCGTTTTTAGTCTGTTCGAAATCCCTGTAAAAAGAAGGTATTTTGAGATAGGCAAATTTTTCATTAGTTTTATTTGTTAAAACGGCACTCTTAACGAAGGTTTCTTCTAACTGAACCACGTCACGAATGATCGGAATAATTGATATTTTTCCCTCGGCGGTCTTTACGGTAAGTCGAACTTCGCTGCCTTTGGGCCCACGAATCAATTGAACTGCATCACGAATCGGCATGTCAGTTATATCAACAGGTTCCTCATTTGATTGTGCTACCATCAAAATTGTATCACTAGCGTGAAGTTTTTTCTGACGATAGGCAGCACCTCCCGGAATAATCCGCATCACCTTTATAAAACCATCTTCTTCTTGAAGAACCGCACCTATTCCTTCAAGCGAACCGCGCATATGTATATCAAAGTCTTCCTTCTGGGTCGGTGCCATGAAACTGCTGTGGGGATCAAAAGCCCTGGCAACGGCAGTGAAATAACGTTCAACAACGTCACTTTTTTCCCTTTTGAGTATGCGTCCAAGAACTTCCCTGTTACTTTTTAATACTTTCTCTTTAGCCTCCTTTCTAAGGTCGGCATCACTCTTATTCTCTGGTGCGATTGCGGCTTCAACTTTTACCTTGTTAATATCTACCAAATCCAGATACCTGGAAACAACTTGATAGGTGACTGTCTTAAGCCAGCGTTGCTTAAGTTCGTCAACAGTGGTGCTAAAAGACAGTTTTTCCGGGTCAACCTCAAGTAACTCCTTTGACTGAAAATCAATGGTGACTTTCTCTATCTCGTCTAAAAATCCAAGAATTTGTGTCGTCCTTTGCTTAATGATCTCCTCAGCTACATTAGGAAAGACTATATGGCCACTGGTCATCTCATCATCAAGGGTTTTCGCATAAGGTGAAAGAGCGTCTAAATCCTGTTGAATAAAATAGCGTTTCTGAGGATCAACTTGTTTAATATACTGTTTAAAGGTATCTTCTGAGAATGAATCATTAATAGGCTTATGGGTGTAATGATTCTCCGAAAGTTGTTTAGAGATTATGTAACTTAAAAGTTTTGATTTGTTGCTGTCATAACCAACCTCAGTAGTACTTGCATTTGAGGAGACATAGGTTACCAACGAAAAACATACCACTACCACTGTGCAAATTTTCTTATAGTCCATCGCCAAACCGCCTGAATTTAAATGAGAACAAAGATAATAAAAATTAACTCACTCAAGTGCTAATTTTTCTGTTTCGAAAAGAAATACAACATAATCATTATATTGATCTATTCGAGTACTTTTCTGGATTTTTTTAATTATTTGATCAGAATTATCAAATATTTGGCCAAGATAATTCCAAATTGCCTTCATTTTTCCCAGTAAATGTGAGGGACCAAACAAGAGTTCATTGTATTGTTTGAATAGGTCATTATGGAATTGTACCAATATTTCACGATGACTACCAGCAGTGAATTGTTTTCCGGTTCCCCTGCAACTATCGGCAAGAAAAGGATTTGAAAGCGCTGCCCTGCCAATCATCCAACGGTTCAAAGCTGGAAATCTGTCTTTAAGTGTCAAAAGGAACTCTTCGTTAGTTATGTCGCCATTATAGACAACTTGATGGGAGGTTTGAGCCAAACAGTTACCAAAGCCTGTCAGATCGACATCTCCTTTGTACATTTGTACCCCCAGTCGCGGGTGTATGATTAACTCTTTAAGGGGATACCGGTCGAAGATCTTCAGAAGTACAAGTATTTCCTCTGGAGAATTTCTGCCCAGTCGGGTCTTTATTGACAACCCATGAGGCCATTTAGCACACACTTGTTCAAGGATACTGTCAATTTGATCTGGATAGGGTAATAGACCGGAACCTCGTCTTTTTTTGGCAACCATCTGCACCGGACACCCCAAATTCCAATTAATTGAAGTATAGCCGAGTTCACCGATCTTTTCGGCAATAAACAGGAAGTCTTCAGCGTTTTTACTCAGAACCTGAGGAGTCACCGAAAGTCTGGTATTTCGCTCAGGGAAAAGATCCTTCAAGTAATTAGGTTTTAACTTTCGACTTGATACGGAACAGACGAAAGGGGCAATTGCACAATCGAATCCGTCGAAATATTTTGCAAAAGTCTGCCTATAGACCGCATCAGTTATTCCCATGATGGGTGCTAGATATAATTTCATAAGGTGTCGATAATTTCTAGATCAGCCGATAAGCGACAGGCGTGACAATCAAGATCATGATAGAGTAAAAACCATGCATTTTGTTTTGCATATAGGCGCATAAGCGTCTCCTTAACATCAATGACCTCAAGCGGAAAATTGTCATATGACATTATCCATAAAGGGTTCAAATGATGTGTTGTGGGTAACAGATCTCCAAGGTGAACTGCAGTGGCTTCTTCAGATCGCAACTCAACAACTTGATGTCCCCTCGTATGCCCACCTGTCTTTATA
>JADGBM010000047.1:15930-21217 GCA_015231515.1 Desulfobulbaceae bacterium | reverse complement strand
CTACAAAGTAGTGATTAGCGGCCGTAGGGTCAAGTGCAGGGATGTAATTTAAAAGGTTTTTGTACAGCAACGGTCAATAGGGGAGATGAGGTTATAGTTCTACGAACTCTCCATTTATGAAAGTTCCTTGTTTCTTTCTGCCATCAGGTAGGGTGAGAGTTGCCGGGCCGTTTAGCTGCCCCCTATCCCATGTTCCTATCCATTCAGTTCCCTCTGGTTGTTTGAGGGAGCCGTAACCATGCCGTTTACCTTTTGAAAAACTACCGGTGTATGTGGTGCCGTCGGCGTTAATAAGTTGGCCATAACCATCAAATTCGCCGAGTAGATAATTCCCTTTATACGAGGAGCCGTCAGGAAGCTGGAAATGGCCCTGACCATGAAATTTCCCCATGAAAAAGCCCCCGACATATTTCCCGCCATCGGGGGTGGTGGCGGTACCCTCGCCGTGAGGAGTGTCATTTTGTACTTCGCCCTCGTATGTTTTGCCGTCTGGATATTCAATTTTGACGTTCATGTTGGATATAATATATCTATTCTATAAAATTCAAATACATAATGGTTTTATTCCACATCCAGCTATGAAAAATTTATTTACAGGAGTAAAGAACAGGTGAGGAACCACCTAACGACTTCTGCTTTTTAATTTTTAAGCCCTCTCGGCAGGGCGCAAGTATACGTTATAGAGAAATGGTAACAAATCGAAGCTATGTTCGCAGGCAGGGGCGCATGATGCCGGCCCAGAGGCAAGCCCTGGACGAGTTGTGGACATCGTATGGTATTAGAGAGGCAGGAGTGCTTAACCCTGGGCTACTGTTCGGCAGGCAGGCGCCACTCTACCTTGAAATTGGATTTGGTATGGGGGATGCCTTGCTGGAGATGGCAGGGGCACATCCTGAAAATGATTATCTGGGAGTTGAGGTACACCTGCCCGGCGTGGGCCAACTACTGTTGCGCATCCGGGAAAAGGGGATTACGAACATCCGCATCGATCGCCGAGATGCAATTGAAGTTTTGGAACTTCTGCCTGCCGGTAGTTTGTCGGGGGCCTTTCTGCTTTTCCCGGATCCATGGTCAAAAAAGCGGCATCACAAACGACGCCTGGTTCAACCTCCTTTTGTCAACAAGCTGGGACGTTTGCTTAAACCAGGCGGTTTTTTCCATGCCGCTACAGATTGGGCTGATTATGCCCAGCATATATTGGAGGTAATGGAGGCCTCTGACGGTTTTGTCAATCTCGCTGATTCAGGTAGTTTCCATCCTCGTCCCCCGGACAGGCCAATGACACGATTTGAACAGCGGGGGTTGAACCGTGGTCACGTTGTTAAAAATTTGCTGTACAAACGAGCCAACTCAATATTGTAGGCCTTAAAAATAGGCACTATTAAAAACATAACTTGTGTTTTGGGGCTATTTTATAGCTATAATATAGAGGCAATAGAATATAACTATTATTTCAGCGGGCCGAGTTTTGTGGCTGCTGGTGGGTGTCAATTTATGATAAAAAAAATTACAATTAACCAACTTCGGCCAGGTATTTTTGTTCATGATTTCAATTGTGACAAGTCGACCAGCAATCGTATCTTGAATCCGACACTTATTAAAGACGCCAAAATCATTGAGATCCTTCGTTCCTGGGGTATCAAAGAGGTTTATATCGACACGGAAAGAGGCCTTGATGTTGAAAAGGCAAAATCGCAGCATGAGGTTAATGCAGAAATAGAGAGTGCTTTTCATAAACTTGCCCAGAAGCATCCGGAGTCAAGTCGTAGTGTTCCTTTAAAAGAGGAGCTTGCGGTAGCCAAAAATATTAAGACAAAGGCGACCAGTGTTATTGAAAATGCAATGAGTGCAGTTCGAGCCGGCAAGCCTCTGGATGTTGATAGTGCCGTTGAACTTGTTGATGAGATGGACAGGTCTCTTGCACGCAACAAAGATGCACTGGTGCTGCTCACCCGAATTAGACAAAAAGACGAGTACACATTGATGCATTCAATCAGCGTTGGTGCCTATGTGCTCAATTTTTGTAACCTCAATAAACTGCCCCACGACAGAACAATTGCCCTGGCCATCGGCGCACTGTTTCATGACATTGGTAAAACAAAAATTCCATTGGCGATCCTTAACAAGCCCGGCAAACTCACTGATGCTGAGTTTGATGAGATGAAGAGGCATAGTTTGTATTCCGCAGAAGTTTTGAGGAGCGCTAAGGATTTACCGGACGAAGCGTATGATATGGGACTGCATCACCATGAACGCTATGACGGGACAGGGTATCCCCATGGCTTAAAGGGTGAGGCAATAAGTTATGGCTCTCAACTGTGCGCCATAGCTGATGTCTATGATGCCTTGACCTCTGATCGTTGTTACAAAGTAGGAATCGACCGGATTGAAGGGTTGCGTAAGCTCTATGAGTGGAGCGATTACCATTTTAACAAAGAGCTAACCTATGAATTTATCCGGGGCATAGGGGTCTACCCTATCGGGACCTGCGTGAAACTGGAAAGCGGGCGCATCGGTGTGGTGATCGGCTCCACAGAGAGTGCAGATCAGCCTGTTGTTCGTTTGTTTTACGATGAAAACAAACAGATGCCGCTGCTGGTCCATGATCTTGATCTTCTGCACTCTGAAGATCGAGTTTCCATGTATGAGGATGCTGCCAAGTGGGACCTTAAAAAAATGAATATATTCGGTGATGTCTCCGCCGATCTCTTCCCGATCTGATTTTTGTTGTCGCAAATCACAATTGGCAGGGGTTATGTGGCCTGGAGCTCAATTGCCTGATTAAATGGTTCAAAAAGTTTCCTGTGATCCTGTAAACCCTTGCGAATAATAACGGCCAGGTGCTCCACGTCAGTATTGTTGACAACCACATTGGCACTGTAGGTAAGGGCATGCAGGTTGTACAGAGTTCTGAACTTGTCGCCGATGAGTATGTAGAGAATGTTTCTCCGCTGCAACATTGGCATCTCGCACATATGTTTGTGGAACCTCGTGGCCTCTGTCGATTCACTGGTGAGGCCAGTGTGCAGAATGATAATGGCTGAAGTCTGGAGCTTAGTTCTTTCAATGGCTTGATCCGCTGATTCAGCATGCTCAACCTGATAATCAAAATCCACTACTGTTTCAGAAATCTGTGAGCGGGTATTCTCATCTTCAGCGAGAATCAAGATCGTGGGAGTGTTGGTGGACTTCGATTTTGCCCGGAACTGACCTGTTGTCAGCCAGGAGATATCCGGCGGACCCGGAGGCGTAATTTTTGTTCTTTGAAGAGGCGGCACAACCTCTTTGGCAGTCTCACGGGATAAAGGTTCTTTTTTGGGGGCGGGCTGTGTCTGATTCGAGGGTGATTTGGTGGGCATCAAGCCGGGAAAAAGCTCAGCAGCGGTTCGGCCCTTACTTTGTTGTTCACTCATCTTGCATCGTTCCTTGGCAGCGGCTTTGTGCGGGTTTAAAAATTGTTCTGATTAGCGCTAATCAGGAATTATAATACGATAGCACCCTTACTCACAGAATACGAGAGTGAGGGGTGTTTTGTCAAATTTTACTTGGACTTTACATGGAGTGTACTGTCATGAAAAGCAGTTTGATGCTGTGGTGTAATAACCATTTCCTGGGCGATAAGATTGCTCGTTTCTGGCCTTTTAACCCTTTTTTTTAGGCTCTTGGTGGTGGATGAGTTGTCGGAAATGTACTAGTGCGTTTGGCTGTTTCTCGTGAATGCCGGTGCTGCAGCTGTAATGCCAGGCACTGCTATTAAGTTGTCTGGTTAAATATCTGTTGGCGCTGATAGTGCGGATCGAATATTGCAGTTCATGCTCGCCAGTTGAAACTCATCCCGCGTTGTGTAACTGGGATCGTGTCCCCAAAAGTGGAGTCTTAAAAAAAATGACCTGGCGCTGTTGCGTTTGCCAAAAAGAAAAGACGATATCTGCTGTTCTTGACTATGATTCAGACTGTGAGATGGTAACTTACGGACTTTGTCATGAATGTTACGAAAAAGCTTTGAGAGATATCGAAGCCTTTGAGAGGCTTCAATCTGGCTCATTAAGCGAATGAGTTATCCTGCTTTTCCCTCACCTTGTTAATTTCCTCAAAGAGTTTGCTGAAGTTTACGGGTTTCGCAAGGTAGCCATCCATACCCCACCGATAGCAATCCTCCTCATCAGTCTTAAAGGCACGTGCTGTCATCGCGATTATCGGGATATGGTTGCCGGTCTTTTTTTCACTTCCCGGATTGCTAAGTATGATTAATCGGCTCATCTTCAGCCAGCAGAATAGAAAGCTCCCTGGGCAGTTCCTTGAGCAGTTGCTCGGTGACCAGCGTTGTTGCCTGGGGCGCACCTGACTCATTTTGGCCGAGAACTGTTCGAATTGCATCAATAAGCTCCTAGGAGTGAATTGGTTTCATCAACTTTCTCCAGCTCAATCGTGAAAAAAACGTGGTCTCCTGGCCAACCGCACTTTCGACCCAGATTGTGCCCCCCATCAGTTCAATTAACTGCGAAGATATTGAAAGCCCCAGGCCGGTGCCGCCATATTGGCGGGTGTTAGTTCCATCAGCCTGGGTGAATGATTTGAAAATATTTTTTTGGTTTTCACTCGAAATGCCAATGCCAGAGTCTCTAACGGTAAACAGTAATGTCTGTTTGTCGAGAGAATGATTCTGGGAGAGGCTTTCAGGGGCTGGTGTTACCGAAACAAAGATCTCGCCCTGTTTTGTAAATTTAACCGCATTGCCAACCAGGTTGACCAGGATTTGACGCAGGCGACCAGAATCGCCCAGGTAATTTTTATCAACGGTTTTATCAATTTTAGAAAAATCTAAAATGTCGTTTATGACATCAAGGAGCAGATTGCCTGCAGTCCTAATAAGCCTGAGATACTCTTTTGAATTTTCCTGGTCGACCTGATGAGGCGATCAACACCTGCTGTGATATGTGATCGAATAAATAACGATACTGCCAAGGTGATAATAAGCATACAAAAACTAAGTATAAACAGGGTTTTGAAAGGGGTCGTTAAGGTGCAACACCTAACGTTAGTTCGTAAGCTTTTTCCTGTTGTGAAAATGGTGTCGGCCAGCTGCAATAAGATTTTGGTTTCACTCGTGAAGGCGTTGTGAAGATCATTTTCGGCTACGTTGCTCGTGTTGGTTTCCCAAATGCGAAGGGACTACAAATATTTAAATGACATTTAAATGACATTAAAGTTCCGCTTGTTTTATGACCAGCTTGACATGCAAGATATTTTGTAATATCAGCTATGTAGATAGAATAATTGGTGCCCT
>JADGBM010000047.1:0-15881 GCA_015231515.1 Desulfobulbaceae bacterium | reverse complement strand
TGATTGGTTCTTTGAAAACTATGCTTGGGGTTTTATCCTTAGTCTTGGTGTTGGTTTCATCGGCACAGGCTGCTACCTATATCGATAATAAAGACGGGACAATATTTGATGCCCAGACCAACTTGATATGGCAACAGGCTGATGATGGCACTGAGAGAATATGGACTGAGGCTGTTAAGTATTGTGAAGGCCTTGAGCTGGCAGGCTATTCTGATTGGCTGCTACCCAAAATCTTTATGCTTGAAGGGCTCATTGACTCTGGGCAGTCACCAACGATAGATCCAATTTTTTCTATCAAACCCTCGTATTACTGGTCTTCTTCTGAAAGCCCGACCAGCGTCAAATCGGCAAAATATGTCAATTTCTTTTACGGCAACACTTATGCCTACAGCAAAGACAACACCTATTACGCGCTTTGCGTGCGCGATAGTTCTGCAGATAAGGCTAGCCCTCTGGTGGCAGATTTTACATATAGCAAGGGGGCACAAGAGTCGACAGTTCAGTTCACAGCCGAAATCAGCGGCGGCAGTGAGCCTTTTTTCCGGGAGTGGGATTTTGGTGACGGGGATACGTCAAGTATGAGTAATCCGAGTCATGATTTTCACGGAGAGGGTGCCTACACAATTACGCTTACTGTGTCTGACAATGGAGGCTCCATTGCAGTTTCAACCAAGAAGATAGTCCTGCCCCTGGCTGAGATTGTTGAGGTGACTGCTGCAGTCGAAGGATCTGCGGAGCGGCCCCCCGAGGAAACCGCAGTGCAGGAGAGTGCGGCGGTGGAAGTAACTGACGGTGTTGGAGGTTCTGACCCTGTGCCAGAGCAGAGTGCTGATTTACAGCATGTTGAATCAGATCTGGCTCTGTTTGATGCCGCCAGCCAGCAGGGTATGACAACCACAGATGTCGTAAGTTCCTCAACTCTCTCGGAGCAGGATTTGGTCGTTGCCAGTGATGTGGTGGAAGATGCTGCCCCTGGCAGCGAGATGGCAGAGGGGGATGTAGATGAACCGGCAGACGAGGCACCGTTAGTTGCCGATCAAATTGACTCAGAGCCTGCAACTGATGCTGGTACGACCATTACCGAGCCAGAAGTGGCTCTGTCGATTCCTGATACACCAGTTGAGCAAGATACGGTAGAAACTCCGGAGGGTGTGACGACTTCGTTGGAGGTAGTGGATTTACCGAAGAAGCGGTCGGTACTACAGATTTTTGCGGCAAGGCAGCTACCTCTGGTTGACCCGGGAGGATTTGGCCATCAATTATTAGCTTACGCATTTGCCAATGCTGTCAAGGGTGATGCTGATTTGAATAAAGACAGTCAGGTAACTGCTTATGAACTCAAGGGCTATCTTACCATCGCCATGGAGTCTTTGTCTGAAGGTAAGCAAAATCCGGTGATTTCAATTGATGGTGACTCGTTTCCACTCTGTTCTGCTACACAGAGCACATTTGCTTTTGTTGTTGGAGTTGACACATTGTATCAAGGAGCCGGTCAATGGCCGTACGCGGCTGAAAGTGCCGAGCTGGTTCGGAAATCAATAGAGGAGTCGTGTCAGAAAGTTCAAACTATCTCGCTCTCTGCTGAGCATGCCAATCGGCAGGGAGTCTTACAGGCCTTAATGCAGATAAAAAGTTTGATTCAGCCCCAGGATAGCCTGGTTTTTTATTTTGCTGGGAAGAGTGATTATGGCTCAGACGGGCGATTGATTTTATCGTTATTTGATACTGTGCCCGAAATGAGTTCCTTGACGGGTCTTTATTATAGCGTTGTACTCGGTTTCATAGATACAATAACTCTTTGCCAGGTTACATTGCTGCTTGAAACATCAGCGCCAAGGGCTGATAACTGAGATTCGATTTTTAAATGTGAAACAGGAGGGCAAGGCAATGGATGGCAAGGCTGAAATAAGTGAGGTCGACGATCTTGGCCGGATTCTTTCCGGTCAGTACTCTGAGAAGTTAACGAGCAGAGTTCTTGAGCAGATTGATATGCTCAGAAAGTTTGAAGAAACCGGCACGCAGATTATGCCTTATATGTGTGCCTGGCAGACTGATAAAAAGGTTATCTGGTATGAGTATGCCGGCAAGCAGTTTTGTGATCTTCTGCGCTGCACTATGGACACTCTTGCCGAGAAGTTGCGGGCTGCGATTATTGACCAGAGAGTTTATCGGTACACCAAGGTCAAACATAAAGTCGAAGAGAAAATCATTACCAGGGAGGAGCTTTTTCAGAGTTCATGGAAGGGACTTCGTGAAGAAGTTGAAAAAACCGGGGAGGTTGATGCCGTCTATCAGCTTTCATTGGGAGGAGATAAGGCGATCTGGCTGAAAGATCAGGCTATCATAGAAAACTTTGAAAAAGATGGTGTCTGTGTCTCTGTCGGTTTTCTGTCTAACGTTACAAAAGAGATGGAGCTCAAGGATCTTTTTGAAAAGATTGGCTATATCGATGAGCTGACCCGGCTGCCAAAACGCCATATCCTCGACAGAATTCTGGAAGTGAGTATCGGCAATCTCCAGCGAGGCAATATTGACGATTTTGTCTTAATGATGATTGATGTAGACCATTTCAAAAAGGTGAACGACACTCATGGTCATTTAGCTGGCGATTATGTCTTGTCCCACCTGGCGGAGGTAATGACTTCCACAAAAAGGAAGCATGACGAGATTGGTCGTTATGGCGGGGAAGAGTTTTACGGCCTGACCATCGGGAATATTTCGCTGGGGCTTAAATTTGCCGAAAGGCTGCGGCAAAAGGTTGCTAAAGCCTCTTTCGTCTACGAAGGCCAGAAGATACCAATTACAGTTTCGATCGGTTTGGCTTCTGCAACGCAACTGAGTAAGCCCGAATCATTTTCACCTGAGCAGCTGATTTTCATGGCTGATAAGCGCCTTTATGCAGCAAAAGATAAAGGCCGGAATTGTGTTGTCTGTGAGGATCTATAGTTGATAAGTCTCACAGACTCTAACTTATTCTTTACTGAGGCATACCATTGTCCATGACAGTGCTACAATAGGCGCAAGAATGATTCCCGCAAACAGCATGGCTTTCTGTTGAAAGCGCTTATCGGTAAACACGGAGGCAAATTCGCTTATGGGGGTACCATCGGGGACAAAACCAAGAACGATGCTTAAAACGACCCCAAGGGCTGCAATAGCAAGTTCTGAAATGATAAGTTTTTTACCGAAGACAAATGCGCTTGTTACGATGAAATTAACGAAGTGCATTCTGTTGAATGTCGGTTCCAACTCTTTTAAAGCCAGTCGAGTCTCATTGAGTCCGGTTACTGCGGCTCTATAGGTTGAGCCACTGCTTTTTTTGGCAAGTTCATGGGCCTTGTTAAGTTTTTTCTTGAGCGGTAGCAGCTGGTGTTCAAATTTTTTAAACAGGGACTTGTACTTGTATTTTTTCCAGAAATTATAGTATCCCGTCCATTTTGTGGTGGTGACGGCTACCTTTTCGTAGAGTTCATTGAGTTTGCTCTCCCGCAACGTTTTGCCAGCTGCCAGTAGGCCTTTTGCCTGGTATTCAACATCGAGAACGTCAAAATAGCTTTTTCTCTCAAAGCGGGTCTGTAGATTTTCGAGCGTCTTGATGTTGACTGACATTTGAGAGTCTTTCTTGTCGAACCATAACTTTAGATCTTCGATTTCATCTCTGGCCAGCAGTAAATTCGTTTTTGAACTGTTGCGCAGGGTGAAATATTGGGCCGAAAGAATATTTTCAATCTTAGCCTGGATTGGTATCAAGGTAGGATCCATCAGGACAAGCATGAAAAATTGGCGTTGGCCTGCCATAAGAGAGCGCAGCTGAATAAAGGCGTCCTCTGTAAAGTTTCCCTTTACCTCTAGCTGGATTTTCCGGTAACGCGTTTCCAGGCAATCGGGTTTCACTGACAAGATATTTTTTAAAATATCTCGCGCCTTCCATGTTTCGTTGGTGAGTTCGAAATAGCGAGAGTGGAGAAGGGCAACGTAGATTCGTTCTTTCTCCTGGGTTGCCATGTTTGTGGCAAGGTCAAGAAATGAGCCCATGTCGGCAATTCTGCCGCGTTCCAGAGCAAGAAAAGCAAGGCCGATGGTTGCGTAAAAGCGCTTGGTGCTCTTGTGGTGGTTTTCTTTAAGAAGAAGCGCTTCAGCTTGCCCATACTGTCGAACCCTTATGCAGTCAAGGCCGAGTTGTAGATTGTTGTTATCTAGCAGCAGCTTTTCAGATTTAAAGACTGTTTCCCACTTGGTGTAGAGGTTGAAGCTCATATTCCAGAGAAAGCGTAACTGGAAGATCCGGTTGATGTCAAAATAACTGACAAAGATACTGAGCTTCTGGTCCTTCTTCAGCTGGGCTTGAGTGATGCCGGCAGCCAGCATATTGGTAAGGTTTTCCTGCTGTTGAAAGACCTGTTTGTAAAGCATGTTGAGTTGATCAAATGGCAGATAGCCAGTTTCGCCAAGGCCATCCATGGTCATGCTGAGAAATTTACTGGGACAGGAACCTGGCGGGTGGGTTTTCATGCCACAGTAAAAACACTCCTTGAGGTCACCGCCTTGAACCGGAAGTTCCCTGAAGGAAAGGAGTGTCTCGGCCTGGATATCGAGTTTGCCGCTGCATTCCAGCAAGAAAAGACCTTCTCCATGATTTTTAAAGGTGCAGGGAGGCAGGCTTTTTTTGGCCATGAGAATTTCCCAGTTGGACTTCAAATGGCGGTTGATATAGATTTTCTCCGGCTCAAGCACCTCCCATAACTGGGCGTCAGCATTTTGGTATGGGGTTGGCAGATCATCTTTTTGTGTAAGATGTAAGATGATGCTAATAGGCATTGCGCCCTCCGCTGCTGTAGCGGAGTAACTCTCTTTAACGCTCGCCAGACAGTTGGTGAGGGCATTTAAAGCGGCAAAGGGGTGGTTGAAAGAGAACAGCAGCAACTCATTAGAACTTCCCGAATCCTCAAACCCGGAGTTTTGCAGTGAGGTGCGAATTGCCTCGAGAAATGATGGCCATTTGTCCTTAAGTAGTTGCTCGCCCTGATAGGATAGAGGTTTAAGGACTATGAGGGTTGTCGGATTCTCAGCCATATCGCTTTGTGAAAGTGGGGATTGCTAAAGACTGCTATTCGCATTGTTTTAGAAGTTCTTTTGCTCTTACGTTGGCAGGGTCAATCCTTGCCGCTTTGCTTGCCCATTTATCGGCACGCATACGTAATTTAGAGTCGAGATAGGCTTGGGCAAGATCGAGGAGCATGTCAATGTCTTCCGGTGTTTTCATGATTGCCCGTTCAAAAATTTCGATTGCACTCTGGGGGTCGTGATGTCTAAGGTGTGCAGTGCCAAGTTTTTTTAACAGATACTCTCTGTCCGGGCACTCGCTTAAAACGTACTGATAGTATTTTGCCGCCAGCGCGTTCATGCCGGAATCAAAGCAACTATCGGCGACATCCTCGTGCAGGTCGATATTGTTCGGGTTGTTTTTAAGCATGACCTTTATGATTTTTGCCGCCTCATCCGGTTTGTTTTTTTTCATCAAAAGAGTGGCGACCTTAAAAGCCCGGTCTGCGTGCCTCGGGCTTAACTCCAGGGCTTTGGTGAAGTGTGTTATTGCTTTTTCAGTGTGGCCTAGTTTTAAGTTTATTTGACCCAGGTAGTGGTATGAGGGGACATCAAGTCGGTTGAGCGAAAGAGCCTTCTCGAAACATTTAGTGGCCAGAGGGATGTCATCTTTTTTTAGGTACAAACGGCCAAGTTCGCGTAGGGGTCGTGAAGAGCGCTTATTCAACTCAGCTGCCATTCTGGCACATTCTATCGCCTTATCAACCTCTCCTTTTTCACGCCAGGCTGCAGCCTTATTCAATAGTAATGTCAGTTTGCTTGGGTTCAGGGTGAAATGAATAAGCTCTTTTATTTTTTGCTCAAGAGTAGCTGTGACGAACGGTTTAGTCAGATAGGCATCAACATCTTGTTCAGCGGCCTCGGCAACAATACTCTGGTTGGCGTCGGCAGTGATCATTAAAAAGGGGATATCTCGATGTTTTTTTGACGAGCGCATCATGCTTAAAAGTTCGGTACCGGTCATTTTCGGCATATTAAAGTCTGAAATAATAAAATCGAAGGCAATTCCCGAGGTTAACAGCTCCCAGGCCTTCTTGCCGTTTTCAGCCTCATGAAAATTTTTACCATAGCCGACAATCTTGAGCATGGCGCGAATAGAACGACGCATATTCTCCATGTCGTCAACAATCAGAAAAGTCATGTTTTTAGGGTCGGTATTGATCATTAATACATTGCCATGTTGTTTAAAGAGGTAGCCGGAAAAAAAACCGGCAGCCTTGTCCAGGGGCACTGGTCACTCCGATTTTTCCATTATGCAGTTCGACAGCCAGCCGGCAGAAATACAGGCCAAGGCCTGTACCGACAAGTGCATCCTGTTTGTCGGAGAGCCGCGAGTATTTCTCAAATATTGACTCTTGTTTTTCCTCTGAAATTCCTTCGCCCTGGTCTTGGACGAAAAACTCAATTTTTTGTTTGTCCGGCACCTTGCGGCACCCTGCGGTTAAAGTGGTGTTTGATTCTGTGTAGCCTAAGGCGTTGGTGAGTAAATTCTGAAGAACACGAAGGATTATGATGCGGTCGAGGTACACGATAGGCAGGTCATCCTCGATTTCGATCCTGAGTGTTACATCTTTAATGTTGGCCAGGCCTTTTATGGCGCTATACGACTCCTCAAGAAGAGTTGTCAGGTTAACCTCCTCTTTGCAAAGGGTCAGTTTGCCATCTTCGATTTTATTAATGGAGATGAGATTGCTAACCATCCTAATGGTGCGGTCGCAGCCGATTTGAGCTGATTCGAGAAAATCTCTGTTGTCATCAGAGATCGAATAGGAAAGAATATCAAGGTTGGCAACCACCTCAGCCAGGGGTGCCTTAAGATCATGAATGAGCATCCGATACAACTCGTCGCGCAGCGACTCCTGGTGGCGCAGTTTCTGGTTCTTTTCCTTAAGGCTATCCTTTTTTCTCTTCAGCTGCTTTTGAAGCTTTTGCTGCACCAGAATCGAAATGATCATGCCGCTGAAATCGATCAGGTAGGTAATGTCTTCTTTAAGGAAGTCTTTGTCCCCTTCTTTGTCGGTCACGTTGATGACGCCCAGCAGTTTGTCATCCTGTATAACCGGTGCCGAAAGAACAGAATTCTTTTTGTAGGTGCCGCCGCGCTGGGCAAAACGACTGTCTTTGGCGATATCCGGAATGAAAATTGCCTCGCTATGCAGTGCAACCCAACCGGCTACAGAGGACTCATCCAGGGGTTGTTCAATGCCGACAATTTCAGTTCGGGTAGCCGCAGCAACAACAAGTTTGTTGTTTTCGAATATCATTATAGAGCCATTTACGACACCTAGATAATCAAGAAGGATGCGCAGAAGTTTGTCCAGACGATCGCTCAGCTTAAGGCTCTTTTCGCTGAGTATGTGAGTAATCTGGGAGATGTTCTTGAGGAGCGTGCGTGCCTGGCTTAAGCTGTTTACAGTCTTTCCGGCAAAGGTAAAGTGTTCGTTGTCCATACAGTCCTTTCTGAACATCAGTTGATCTTAAATTGTCAGGCAGAGAAATGAGCCGAGACCTTAAAGGAATTGGGCGCCGCGACTCATCTCTGTCTGTAATGAAAGGTTACGGCCATAAGTAGAACCTTATCATCGTTCAGTAGGAAGAAAAATGTCAAGCAGAAACAGCCTGTTAGTTTCTCGTTAAAAAAGTTACTCCCATTCAATAGTGCTTGGCGGCTTAGACGAGATATCGTAAACGACTCTGTTTACCCCGCGAACCTCGTTAATAATTCGGTTAGAAATTTTACCAAGCAGTTCATATGGGAGTTTTGACCAGTCGGCGGTCATTGCATCGATGCTGTCGACACAGCGTAAAGCGATAACATGTTCATAGGTACGCTCATCACCCATTACACCGACGGTCTGTATTGGCAGAAGTACTGCGAAAGACTGCCAGGTTTTGCGATAATAGCCGGAACGTTTCATCTCTTCGAGCACAACTACGTCGGCCTGACGCAGGATTGCAAGTCTTTCTTCGGTGATCTCCCCGAGTGTTCTGATTGCCAGGCCGGGGCCCGGAAATGGCTGACGATAAATTGCTTCTTCCGGTAAGCCTAATTCAAGGCCAACGTTTCGAACTTCGTCTTTGAACAGTTCGCGCAGGGGCTCGATGAGGTCGAGTTTCATAATTTCCGGCAGACCACCGACGTTGTGGTGTGATTTGATAACAGTGTCGCCAACAAAGGAGATACTCTCAATTACATCGGGGTAGAGAGTGCCTTGGGCAAGAAATTTAGCATCACCGAACTTTGCCGCCTCTTCTTCAAAAATTTTGATAAAACCATAGCCGATTTTCTTGCGTTTGGTTTCCGGGTCACTGATGCCTTTTATTTCATTGAGGAAGTAGTCGCTGGCATCAACATGCACGACATTAAGCCCTGTTTTTTCTTTGAAAAAACGCAGGACACTTTCAGATTCTCCGGTACGCATGAGGCCGTTGTTGACGTAGATACAGACCAGCTGATCGCCGATGGCTTTATGGATGAGGGCAGCAACAACAGAAGAGTCGACACCGCCGCTGAGGGCGCAGATTACTTTACCAGTACCAACTTTTTCACGAACGGCCTTTACGGTTGATTCAACAAAAGAGTGCATTGTCCATTGTGGGCTACAGTTGCACAGGCCAAAGATGAAATTTCGCAAAACATCAGTGCCAATTAAGGTATGTACCACTTCAGGGTGGAACTGAACACCAACGAAAGGTTTTGAGATATGCCTGATGGCGGCGTGGGGTGAGTGGGCACTGACGGCAGACACCTCAAAGTCAGCAGGTAGTTTTTCAATACGGTCACCGTGACTCATCCACACCTGATACTCATCATGGCCGACTTCCATGCCGGCAAAAAGACCTGCTGTGTATTTAATTTCGAGATCGGATTTACCAAATTCACGTTTTAGCGCCTTCTCAACAACACCGCCTAATTGCTGGGTCATTAACTGGGCACCATAACAGATTCCCAGTATTGGTATGCCCAATTCATAAAGGGCGGGATCTGATTTCGGAGCGTCATTATCGTAGACGCTTTTGGGTCCGCCGGAGAGAACGAGGCCGTTTGGCGACAGCTCTTTAATGGTTTCAATGGGGGTGTTATAAGGATGTATCTCACAATAGACCTTTTGCTCACGAATCCGGCGGGCAATAAGCTGTGTTGTCTGTGAGCCAAAGTCTAATATGATAATTTTTTCTTTATGAATATCCATGTCAATTCCTTTTTTTCAAGATTCAGTTGTGACGCCTGGTTTTTTTTAGGGCAAATTACATGTCGCCCTTTTATGGGGCGTGGCTCAACCGAAGAAGGTTCAGCTCATACGGTAATTAGGGGCTTCTTTGGTGATGATGACGTCGTGCACGTGACTCTCCTTCAGGCCGGCGGCAGTAATTTTTACAAATTTTGCTTTCGTGCGCAGGGTCTCGATGTCTTTAGCGCCAACATAACCCATGCCGGATCGCAGGCCACCTAGGAGCTGATGGATTGTGTCTGAGATCGGGCCTCGATATGGAACTTTGCCTTCAATGCCTTCCGGAACGTGTTTGGACGGAGGTGTTCCATCTTGAAAATAGCGGTCACTACTGCCTTTTTTCATGGCTCCGAGTGAGCCCATGCCGCGATAGCCCTTATATGTTCTGCCCTGATAGAGGAAGCTCTCGCCTGGGGTCTCATCGGTGCCAGCAAAAAGACTGCCGATCATAATTGAATTAGCCCCGGTGCCGATGGCCTTGGTAATGTCACCAGAGTACTTAATGCCGCCATCTGCAATAATTGAAATATCGAATTTTTCAGCAGCTTTGGCGCAATTATAAATCGCAGTGAGTTGTGGAACTCCCACACCGGCGACGATTCGTGTTGTGCAGATAGAGCCGGGCCCGACCCCGACCTTCACACAATCAGCACCAGCTTCTGCCAAGGCTATAACAGCTTCTGCTGTCGCCACGTTTCCGGCAATTACCTGCAGTTTTGGGAAGGAGGCCTTAAGGTCTTTAACGGCAGTGATAATATTTTTAGAGTGGCCGTGGGCTGAGTCCAGGACAACAACATCAACCCCGGCTTTAATGAGTTTTTCGGCACAGAAGAGGTAGTTGTTAACACCAATAGCCGCTCCAACCAGAAGTCGTCCCAAACTGTCTTTGGCGGCCTGAGGATAGCGGCGTATCTTTTCAAGATCCTTGGTGGTTATCAGTCCGGCAAGATTTCCGTCATCATCGACGACCAGCAGTTTTTCAATGCGGTGCTCATGTAGAAGCGCCTTGGATTGTTCGAGGGTGATGCCGGCCTTGGCCGTAATCAGATTTTCACTGGTCATTACATCGTTAACACGCAGATCCGGGTCTGATACAAATCGTAAGTCACGGTTGGTAACAATGCCGACCAGTTTGAGCCCCTCTCTGACAGGAACGCCGGAAATTCTGTATTGCTTCATGATTTCCTGAACTTCGGCAACGGTGTTGTCGCGCGAAACCGTAACCGGATCGACGATCATGCCTGATTCAGACTTTTTGACCTGTTCAACCTCTTTGGCCTGTTCTTCAATAGACATGTTTTTATGAATGATGCCGATACCGCCTTCCCGGGCCATGGCAATAGCGGTGCGATGTTCGGTAACTGTGTCCATGGCGGCGCTGACCAGCGGAACGTTAAGCCGGATTGTTTTGGTTAGCTGAGTCGAGAGGTCAACTTCATCCGGTAAGACCGTGGAGCTTTGAGGTAGAAGTAATAAATCGTCAAATGTGTAGCCGTCTTCGATAACTTTGTCATCCATGGTACTGCTCCTGCAAGATTAATAAAATTGATAATTCGGTAATTTAAAGTATTTTCAACAAGAACTAAATCACAAAAAAAATAAAAACAGAAAAATTAGTGCCGTACTCCCTGTCTTTTGCCATAATATCCTGAAAAGTTGTAAGTCCACTTCCACATTCAGCGGATTAGTGCCCTCCGGCAAGAAATATTCCCTCTAAAAGACCAGTGTCGGAGACTGTAATCTGGTCACAACTCCAGAAATCGGCAATGGTTTGCAGGATGAGCAGCCCAGCTATAATTATTTCACCGCGACGATTATCAAGCCCTGGAAGGATATTGGCTTGCTTCGGCGTCAACTTAGCCAGATCCTTTAACATAGCCGCCAGTGTGGTTCTGTGCAGAATGTGTCCCTGTACTCTGGCTGCATCGTACTCTTTAAGGCCGAGATCAAGGCAGGCAAGAGCAGTAGCGGTTCCACCTGAAGCCACCAGAGTGGGAGTTGAAGGCAAGGCCGAAGAGCTATGGCCAAACGAAAGCAACCATTCGGACAAACCCTTGTGGATTATTGTGGTGGTAGCCTGTTGCATTTTGTAGATATCGGCCGGAGTTCTCCGTGTTGAGCTTTGATAGGTTTCTGTTAAGGAAACGGCTCCTACAGGTAAACTGGTCCAATACCATTGATCTTCCGGCAGCATCTTTGCAGATGCCATATTTTCCGAAATGGACAGCTCTGTGCTGCCTCCGCCTGCGTCTATTGTAATACAAGGAGTGTTGCTTGTTTCATTTAGGCCAAGTAACGTCCCGACTCGTGACAAATAGGCTTCCTGTTCAGGTGTCAGAACCTGTATCTGTGCACCTAAAAGAGATTCTGCACGTTTGATAAACTCAACGCCATTGGTTACCTGCCTGAAAACGGCTGTACCGCAGGCGATAATCTCGATGCTTCTATCGGTAAGTTGTTGTTTGAACGTTGCAAGGGTCTCAAGACCTCGATTCATCGCTACAGTGGATAAGCGCTGGTTGCTGATTCCTTCACCTAAACGTACGGTGCACAATGTTTTCTGGGCAGATGTGAATGAGCGCCTCTTAGCTTCGGCAATAAGCATGCGAAAACTGTTTGTGCCAAGATCAAGCGCAGCACGATTTTTTGACATTCTCATTGCCCGACTGAATTTGATGAATTATGGTGCTCCATAAACAAGAATAGTATCCATATCAACCAGGAATAAAGAGTTCATGTTGGAGATAAACCCAGACAATCCCCAGCCACGTTTGATCAGTCAGGTGGTGCAACAGCTGCGTCAAGGTGCGATTATCTGTTACCCAACCGACACTGTCTATGGAATTGGCTGTGATATCTATAACCAAAAAGCAGTGAAAAGAATTTATCAACTGAAACGGCAGCCTGCCGGGAAACCTTTCAGCTTCATGTGTAGCAGTTTCATTGATGTCAGCAAGTACTGCTATATTTCAAATTTTGCTTACCGTCTCATGAAAAGGCATCTTCCGGGGCCGTATACATTTATTTTGCCCACCATGAAAATTGTACCCAAAATAATGACTAGCAAGCAGAAAACGGTGGGTATCAGGGTGGCCGATAACATGATATGCCGAGCCATAATTGAAGAACTTGGAAATCCCATTCTTACCACCTCTGCTTCATTGGAGGGTGATGTGTTGCCCGCCACAGAGGCCTTTGAGCTTGAAGAACGACTTGGTTCTCGTGTTGATCTTATAATTGACGGGGGGCCGATAATACCGCAGCCATCTTCAATAATCTCTCTTATAGCTGATCAACCCCAGATCATCCGGGCTGGAAAAGGCGATCTGAGCCAGTTTTGACCAGACGATACAAGGGGGTAAGATCCATATTCCGGTGTCGAATGGGGGGTTTCGTTTACCCTTTGATTAGCGGATCTTTTAACGATTTACTCATGGCAAAATGAAGTGTATTTCGTGGAGGGATATCCATGCACTTCCCTGTCTTGGGATTTTTCGTAGACTTTGCCTTTCGTTTGCGGACACTCAGGCAGCCAAAACCACGAATTTCTACCCGTTGTTCGCTGGAAAGTGCCTGAGTCATGGTTTCAAGAATGATTTCTACCGACCGAGCGATATCTTTTTTCATATAGCCGGTCATCTTTTCGGCTACGGCATCAACCACATCACGTTTTAACATGGAAACTCCCTGGTTCTTAAGTATACATCAAGAAAATGAAGCTACGATAAAGTCTTATTGGGAAAGACTCCATTCATACATAACTGCAGGTGTACCTGACCAGTGAAGGTCAAGTATGTTTTTAGCATTTTCTCCTGCCAGCATTTTCAAAAAAGAAAAGTCATCTTCCTTCGGATAGATTAAACGCAGCTCTTTTTGGGGAAGCCCCGCCATTTTTGCGGCCTGCTCAACCGCATCTGTAAAGTTGCCAAGGGTATCAATCAGGCCTTGCTCTAGGGCCTGTTTGCCGGTGAAAATTCGTCCGTCAGCTATGGGGGTGACAGACTCCAGTGGCAGGGATCTGCTTTGTGAGACGGCCTGGACAAACTGTTCGTGCACGCTATTGATCAGCGTTTGCAGTAAGGCACGTTCCTCTTCGGTCATATCGCGAGAGAAAGAACCAATGTCTTTGTTTGTGCCACTTTTAATTACTTCCGCCTTATAACCGACCTTATCAAGAATTTGCTTAAGGTTGGCAAATTTAAGAATAACACCAATACTGCCTGTCAATGTGCCCGGATTAGCAAAAATCTGGTTAGCGCCTAGGGCGGCATAATATCCTCCTGATGCCGCCACTGATGCCATTGAGGCAACGATGGGTTTTTCGCGAGCCGTCCGTTTTATCTCTTCGTAGATCTCCTGTGATGCACCGACTGCACCGCCAGGGCTGTCAATCCGGATAATAATGGCTTTAACAGCTTCATCTTCTCTGAAAGCGGTAAGATCTCTGACAGTCTGCTCGGAGCTGACCAGTACTCCGTTAAGCTCTATAATGCCTATCCCACCCTTACCGGGACGAAAAAATTCCGTCTGGTGGGGAGCAAAAGAGCGTAAAATAAAAAAGGTTATTCCGCCCCAGAATACTGTGAAAAGAACTCCCAGTATCAACAACCCGAAGAGTACAGGGTGTCTTTGGCGAAATAACCTTTTTTCCATACTAACCAGCGCTACTTGCGTCAGTTACGCTTCAGTTGTGTCGTCTGAACTGCGTGAGGCGGCGTTGTTTTCGGCGGCGTGAGCACCTTCCTGCTGGGCGGCATTCAGCAAGTCACCTATGGTCGATGGACTTGACTGCTTTTTTTGATACTCTTCAACAATACTCTCTTCTGTAACGCTGAGAGCCTTAATCGATAAGCCGATTTTTCTATCTTTAGCTGAGACGTTAATCACTCTGGTTTCGAGGTCGTCTCCGATTTTATAGACGCCGACTGGGCTGTTTATTTTGTCTTCACTAACTTCGGAAACATGTACCAGGCCTTCAATGCCCTCTTCAACCTCTACAAAAATACCAAAGTCAGTAACATTGGTGATTTTACCAGTGATCAGGCTGCCAATTGGATATTTGGTAATTGCTTCCTGCCATGGATCGGGCTCAAGCTGCTTGACACCAAGTGAGAATCGTTCGTTCTCACGATCAATTTTAAGAACAACAGCCTGGATCATCTCCGCCTTGCTGTATTTTTCAGAGGGGTGTTTGATGCGCTCGGTCCAGGAGAGATCAGAGACATGAATCAAACCATCTATCCCTTCCTCAATACCGATAAATATTCCAAAGTCGGTGATATTTTTGATCTTTCCTTCGATAATCGAGCCGACAGGGTAGTTTTCAGAGACAAGATCCCAGGGGTTTTGCTGAAGTTGTTTCATGCCAAGTGAAATTCGTTTGGCATCGGCATCGATGTTAAGCACTACAACTTCAACAGGATCACCCATTGAAACGATTTTCGAAGGATGTTTGGTCTTTTTGGACCAGGACATCTCGGAGACATGGATCAACCCTTCAATGCCCTCTTCAAGCTCAGCAAAGACACCGTAGTCTGTAATGCTTACTACTTTGCCAGTAGCTTTTTCGCCAACCGGGTAGCGATCCTGAACTGTAGACCATGGATCCGCTTTAAGCTGTTTGATGCCAAGGGAGACCTTGTCAGTATCCTTATCGTATTTGAGCACCTTAACCTGGGTCTCTTCTCCAACCTGAAAGAGTTTCGAAGGATGTGAAACTCTGCCCCAGGAAAGATCTGTTATGTGGCACAGACCGTCCATGCCGCCAAGGTCGATAAAGACACCATAGTCAGTAATATTTGTGATTGTACCGGTAACAACGGCACCCTCGATAAGTGTATCGCGCATCTTCTCACGAAGATCCATTCGTGCAGATTCAAGTATTGCTCGTCTGGAGATTACAACATTGTTGCGCTTTCTATTATATTTAAGAACTTTAAAGTCGTAGTTCTGGCCAATCATTGTGTCAAGGTCTTTGACGGGTCGCAGGTCGATCTGTGAATAGGGCAGGAAGGCGGGGACGCCGATGTCTACAGATAAGCCGCCCTTTACACGACTTTCAATGAGACCCTGGATTACACCATCATCTTCCTGGATTTTTGCGATTGCCTCCCAGACTTTAATGCCGATTGCTTTTTCACGAGAAAGGCGAAGGCCGCCTTCTCCTTCACGTTTTTCAACAAACACATCAAATTCGAAATTTTAGGCAGAACTTTGCCGTCATGTCGCTCTCCTACTTTATCACCAACACAATACTATATTTATCATATTTCTGACAATGAAAAAGCAACTCCACCCCTCCCCACTAAATCTGTAACCTCCCAACCCATCCCCCTAATTAGCCCATTTCCCATCTATTCCAACAAAATCTTTGGCCATCTATAGCCTTTTTCCATAGAATACATACATTATTTACATGATTGACAGGTCATCTACATGAATATTTTATTTACACGAAAGAACTTTGAATACAATTATCGACATATTTTGGCAATATGAGGGTAGCAACATGGGGTATATGAACATGATCATGGACATTTTGGGGCG
>JADGBM010000046.1 GCA_015231515.1 Desulfobulbaceae bacterium | reverse complement strand
GGAAGTTTGAGCCCGATACGGCCATTGCCGAATCAATAGAGGCTTGAGATGGAACTTTGCTGGGGCGTTTGTCTGGTCCGAAACCCCAGAGGTTGACGAGTGGGCCGACGGTAATATCGAAGGCGCCAGTCGAATTTTGATGCACCTCAACTGCTTTTTCTGTGACCGTAAATGTTTCGTTTGAAAGAGATTGCCAGTCGGTGCTCTCAGAGCTGTTAAATCGTGATATCTCCGATTCGGCCATATAGGTCGACATTTTCATGTTGATTGTATCGAGCAGGGCATCAATATCTTGTTTGAGATCTGCAGCGGGGATGGACGAATTAGCCAGCTTTATCTGGTAGGTGGTGCCCATGGTTTTTCCCTGAATCGTCTGCTCGGGTGTTGGTGCGCAGCAAGAGAGAAAAAACGAGAACAGTATGCAGAGCAGAACAGCTTTTATGTGGCGGCAGAGTAAACGAAGGCAGATTGGCATGGTGAGTTACTTTCTGTCGACTTTGTGATTGGTTTCAAATGGCGAGGCGCTAGCAATTATTCTTATCGTGTTGACGCTACCATACCCGATAAATGCAGAGTCGTGCAAATAAAGTGGGCGTTGATTTGTTTCAAAATCAGTTATGGAATATTCGTATCATCTGGCCAGCAAAGATCATAGCTTGCACTTCGCCCCTTGCTTTGGTTCTGGACAAGCAGACCCTTGCTATATTGCCAGGTGCCGAAAATCAGTTTTCCCAGTCCTCAAGCCTCAAGCCGATAATACGACCAAACTCACTGGTGTTGTGAGTGACGAGAATTGCATCATGGGCACGGGCAATGGCAGCAATTAGCAGGTCATTTGGGCCAATCAATTTCCCTTGCCCTGTTAAATTCACCCTGTTTCGGTCGTTGAAGCGGCTCTCCTTCCCAAGAACCAAAGAGCTCGAAATAACCTTCCGGCCATTCGCTACCAACCTCCTTTTTAACCAGATTTGCCAGGTACTTGGACACTGACAGGTGGGCATGTTTGGCTTTTTTCTGGAGTTGCTCTGCAACGTCGTCTGGTATGTAACAGTGTAATTGGGCCATAGATTCCTCCAAATATATTCTATGTAATTACATTATAAATAAATTACCCTTAAGTCAAAAGTAATTCTACCACGAAAAGTTTTGTAGGGCTAAGGAGGAAGGGCACTACGGTGGAGGCACAAAAAAAAAGGGTTTCAGCAAATATGCTGAAACCCTTGAATTTTTACTGGCGTCCCCAGTGGGATTCGAACCCGCGTTGCCGGCGTGAAAGGCCGGTGTCCTGGACCTGACTAGACGATGGGGACATAAATGGTGGGTCGTGCGCGATTCGAACGCGCGACTCTCTGCTTAAAAGGCAGATACTCTACCGGCTGAGTTAACGACCCGCCTCGTAAGCTGCACATATTTACAATAAGATTAATTGTCTGTCAACATTTCTTGCGAAAAAAAACCATTTTTTAAAAATAATAACTGAAGGTGGGGAACCTGCTACGTAGTCTTACAGGTGTAAGGACCGGTAAGCTTTAACGAAAATTTCTTGTAGGGCAGCCTCAGGTCTGCTATATCTAACGCCTTGTGAAACACTCTATAATACTGTTTCAACCAGCGGCATTTGCTGCCACCGTCGTGCGCGGTGCAACTATTACTTTTTTTGAGCTGTAACTATGGGACTATTGTCAAACTCGGGATCTTTTGTGCGTTTTTCTGTTGAAGGTGATATGCCGGCCAGTTTTTGGGAGTTTGCGGCAGAGCGAATAGCAATGCATGCTTTTCGTGATATTGATGACTCTTTTGAAGAGCATTCGATTGGCTGGGTATCGGTAATGAATATGTTTGATTCCGAGTTTGCTTATGCCTCTTATGCTGCTGGGGATTATATTGCTCTCACCATGAGAATTGATGAGCGCAAGGTGGCGCCGGCGGTACTGAAGAAATTTTGCATGAAGGAAGAAGAACGCCTGAAAAAAGAGCGTCAGGTTCCTAAGCTGAGTCGCGGTCAGAGATTGGAAATAAAAGAAAATATGACCTTGATGCTTACTAAGAAGGCGGTGCCTGTTCCGGCGACGTATGACATGTGCTGGAATCTTGGCGATAACACAGTGTTGTTTTTCTCTACAAGTGGAAAGGCCCAGGCCTCTTTGGAAGATCTATTCAAGAAGACGTTTGATCTGCACCTGGTGCTTCAGGTCCCTTTTCTGGCCGCCGGGAGATTGATTGACCCTGCCTTGGAAGAGAGGTTGGCAGAGTTGAATCCAACGATATTAATATAACGAATTTGAACGGGAACAATACGATGGATTTAGTTGATATAATAGCAGAAAAGCGTTTCCTAGGCCAAGAGTTCGTTACCTGGCTCTGGTTTAAAAGTGAAGAGCGGGGCGGCGCCGTCGATATTCCCGGCATAGGGGATGTCATGGTTGTTTTTGAAAAGCATATCCTTTTGGAGTATGGCGATGGTGATAGCCGTGAGAAGGTTATCTGCCAGGGCTTACAGGCTGAAATGAGTGAAGCTCGAACCGGCCTGCGCATGGGGAAAAAACTGGAACAGGCCAGAATCATGCTGGGCCGAGGCGAGTACGAGTGGAATCTCACCTTGCGGGCTAGTATGTTTGATTTTAAGAGTGTGAAAACGCCAAAGACCATGGCAACCAGTGAGGAATCTGACGACCCCGCGGCAGTTGAGGGCAGGATACTGGAGAAGATCAGTCTCTATGAGCAGGCCCTGCATCTGGTTGATGAAATGTTTCGGATGTTTCTTAACTCCCGCCTGTCCGATGACTGGGAAAACGAGTTGTTGCGGCTTCGTAAATGGATAAAAGATAAATAATCAGTTTGGGTGTTGGTCGAGCGGAATTCCGGCTCCGACTACAAACTTATTGAATACTATTTTAAGGATTTGAAGATGGAATTTGAGACAGTCATCGGGCTTGAAGTTCACGCTCAGCTGAAAACAAATACGAAGATTTTTTGTGGTTGTGCAACATCGTTTGGCGCCGATCCAAACACCAATACCTGCCCGGTTTGTTTGGGGATGCCCGGTGTGCTGCCGGTGCTTAATAAAAAAGTGGTTGAGTTTGCCATTAAGCTTGGTTTGGCGACGAACTGCACGATTAACCGGTTTAACCAGTTTGCCCGGAAAAACTATTTTTATCCTGATCTGCCAAAGGGCTATCAGGTTTCGCAGTTTGATAAGCCAATTACCGAACATGGCTGGATTGAGATCGAGGTTGATGGCACTATCCGTAAGATTGGGCTGACGCGAATCCATATGGAAGAGGATGCCGGTAAGCTTATTCATGATGATCGAGAGCCGAAAAGCTATGTCGATCTTAATCGTGCCGCCACGCCGCTGCTTGAGATCGTCAGTGAGCCTGATATGCGTTCACCGGAAGAGGCGGTGGCTTACTTAAAAAAAATTCATGCCATTGTGCGCTATCTTGATGTCTGTGATGGTAATATGCAGGAAGGCAGTTTTCGCTGTGATGCCAATATCTCCTTGAGACCGGTTGGCCAGAAGGAGTTTGGCACCAGAACAGAGCTGAAGAACATGAACTCCTTTCGTAATGTGCAGCGGGCCTTGGAGTATGAGGAGCGTCGCCAACGGGATATTTTGCTTGAAGGCGAGAAAGTTATTCAACAGACCCTTTTATGGGATGCTGACCGCAATGTGACCAATGCCATGCGCGGCAAGGAAGAGGCCCATGACTACAGATATTTCCCGGACCCCGATCTTGTCCCGATTGTAATTGATGACCAGTGGATTGATGATATCAGGCAGACCCTGCCAGAATTGCCGGATCAGATGAAGTCTCGTTTTATTACTGAGCTTGGTCTGCCCAGTTTTGATGCCCAGGTGCTTACCTCGGCAAAAGAACTTGCCGATTATTTTGAAGCTGCCTACCAAAAGTATGCCAATGCCAAAAAGCTCAGTAACTGGATAATGACGGAGTTGATGCGGGAGCTTAAGGGCGAAGGTGATGTGGCTGAAAGTATTGCTGCCTGCAAGGTGTCTCCTGAAAACCTGGCGGCGCTGTTGACAATGATTGATAAGGGCACAATCAGCGGCAAAATTGCCAAAACGGTTTTTGCTGATATGCTGGAATCTGGTGGTAATCCCGAGGCAATTGTTAAAGAAAAGAATCTCGGTCAGGTGAGTGATGAAGGGGAGTTGGTTAAAGTTGTTCAGGAGATTATGGCGGAAAACCCCGCTCTGGTTGAGCAGTTTAAGGAAGGGAAAACTAAGGTTATGGGCTTTTTCGTCGGCCAGTTAATGAAGCGGACCAAGGGCCGGGCCAATCCTCAACTGGCCAATGATCTCTTTCAGGCCGAACTTGGCAAGTAACTTTTTCTTTATTTGGTGTTATGGAAAAAGATCAGTGGCAAGAAAAGGGAGCTGGGCATCGACAGCGGCTGCGTGATAAATTTTTGGCTCAAGGGATTGAGGCCTTCACTGATTCAGAAGTTCTCGAACTTATCCTTGCCCTTGGCACTCCACGAAAAGACACGAAGGAACCAGCCCGCGCCCTGTTAAAAGAGTATGGGACATTGGCCCATGTTCTGGAGTTGTCTCAGCCCGAGTTGTCAAAGATTCACGGCGTTGGCGATAAAAACAGTTTTGCTATACATTTTATTCATGCCGTTGCCCGTCGCTATCTGCGGCAGCGCCTTAAAGACAAGCAGTATATCAGTTCATCCCGTGACGTAGCCGAATATCTTGTCCATGCTATGCGTGACCTGAAAAAAGAGGTGTTCTGGGTCATGTTTCTTGATACAAGTCATGCCATTATCGACTCAGAGTTTCTTGCCGAAGGCACTATCAACTCAAACACCATTTATCCCAGGGAAATCATCAAAAAAGCGCTCGCCTATAACGCCACGGCAGTTGTCTTAGGGCACAACCATCCTTCCGGAAAACTTGAGCCATCCTCAGAAGATAGGCGTCTTACCAAAAAACTTTATATCGCTCTGTCCTACGTTACGGTCACGGTGCTGGATCACTTTATCGTGGGTGGCAGCCAGCAGCCCTACAGCTTTGCGGATCATGGCCTGATGGAACAGATTAAGCAAGAATGTGCAGCCCTTGGCTAATCGTCAGAGGACTCTAGCGTCTGTTGGGCGTGAGTTATGAACGCCGGACTCTACATACACATCCCTTTCTGTCGGACGAAATGTCATTACTGTTCGTTTAATTCGTTTCCATGCCGGGATCTTCCACCTGAAAAATATCTCAACTCTCTGGTTGCTCATTGCGAAAAGTTCAAGCGAATTTGGGATGTGGCAAGGCCTATAGGCACCCTATTTATTGGTGGCGGCACGCCAACCATTTATAGTGGTGAGCAAATTTCCAGGTTACTGGGTTCGTGTCGTAAAATTTTTACCATTGATACACTGGCTGAACTGACGATCGAAACAAATCCAAATACGGTATCGCGATCAGCGCTCGATCTGCTGCTTGAGGCTGGTTTTAATCGCTTAAGTATTGGTGTTCAGGCCTTTGATGAAGATCTGTTAGCGGTGCTTGGCAGGTCGCACACGGTCGATGAGGCTCGGCGAGCCGTAGAAATGGCCCGAAACGCCGGCTTTACTAATATCAATATTGATTTAATGTATGGTTTGCCTGGCCAGACCGTAGGCACTTTCAAGAAAACATTGGGGCAGGCAATGGCTCTTAATGTTGCCCATATTGCTCTCTACGAGTTGACAATTGAGGGTAAGACTCAGTTTGACGACCGGCTTAAGGCGGGCGCTCTGATTCTTCCTGACGAGTCAGAGATAGTTGCCATGGAAGAGCTTGTCCAGACCATGCTGCCAGCTCATGGCTATCTTCGCTACGAGATATCCAACTACGCAAAAGCAGGATATTTTTGCCGTCATAACAGTAATTATTGGGAAAACGGAACATATCTAGGCGTGGGGGCTGGGGCAGTTTCGTATGTTGATGGTATCAGGTTTAAAAATATCGATAATCCGGGGCAATATGCAACGTTGATTGCCGCAGATGAGCCTGCCTATGAATATGCTGAAGGCCTTTCAACTGAGGCTTCATTTCGAGAAACTGTTATCATGGGATTGAGAATGTTGCGAGGTGTCGATCTCAATCAGCTTGAAAAACGATTCGATTTAAAACCGCTTTCCTATTATGGTGAGACGCTGCGCAAGTTGTTGGCAGAAGATATGATAGATATCGATGACGATTATATGAAGCTAACGGCAAGGGCGTTGCCGGTGGCGAATCAGGTATTGTCTGAGCTTGTCTAGCCCTTAGCCCTTAGCCCTTAGCCCCTAACCCTTAACCCCTAACCCCCTATTCATTTATGGCAAAGAACAGAACAATTTTTGAATGCAGTTCCTGTGGATCTATTCTTAGTAAGTGGGCGGGGCAATGTCCTGAGTGTGAAGCCTGGAACTGTGTTGCGGAGTCGGCTACAGCGCATTTAGCTGAAAAGGGGAACTCTGCTGCAAACCGGTTAGTGGGCTTTGCTGGAGAGGCCGCCAAGGTCCAACGAATGGCGGATGTGGCGATTGATCATATGCCGCGCATAGGAACCGGCATGGGTGAGCTTGATCGTGTTCTGGGTGGTGGACTTGTTCGCGGTTCGGTGGTCTTAATCGGCGGTGATCCCGGTGTCGGCAAAAGCACGGCCTTGCTGCAGGTCTGCTGTCAATTAAAGGAAGTGAAGGCCTTATACATAACCGGTGAGGAGTCTCTTCAACAAATTACCATGCGTGCCCGGCGCCTGGGGATGGCTAATGATGACCTTCTGCTGCTTGCTGAAACTCAGGTTGAAAATATTTGTGCAATAGCACTCAGGGAAAAGCCCTTGGTCATGGTGGTTGATTCAATTCAGACCATGCAGGTTGCCGGAGTGCCGTCTGCCCCTGGTGGTGTGAGTCAGGTGCGGGAGAGTGCGGCTTTCTTGACGCGATTTGCCAAGCAGACCGGCATTGCAATTTTTCTTGTTGGCCATGTTACAAAATCAGGCGGCCTTGCCGGGCCGCGTGTACTTGAACATATTATTGATGTGGTGCTCTATTTTGAAGGAGGCAGTGACTCGCGTTTCAGGGTTATGCGCGCTATCAAAAATCGTTATGGTGCGGTAAATGAGCTTGGTGTTTTTGCCATGACCGAGACTGGCCTGAAAGAGGTAAAGAACCCGTCGGCCATCTTTTTGTCCAACCATGACCACTCTATGCCCGGTAGCGCCGTGATGGTTGTCTGGGAGGGGAGCCGCCCTCTGCTTGTCGAGATTCAGGCCCTTGTTGACCCAAGTTATGCTGATCATCCTCGCCGTCTTGCTGTCGGACTCGATCAAAATAGATTGACAATGCTGCTTGCCGTTTTGCATCGACACGGTGGGGTGAGCAGCTATGATAAGGATGTTTTTGTAAATGTTGTCGGCGGGGTGAAGGTTGTTGAAACCAGCGCCGATCTGGCCCTGATTCTGGCAATTTTTTCAAGTATGCGTGATAAGGCTTTACCGGCCGATATCGTTGTTTTTGGTGAAGTGGGCTTAGCTGGCGAGATCAGGCCGGTGCCCAACGGTCAGCCCCGGCTGCATGAAGCGAGTAAACATGGCTTCACAAAAGCAATTGTGCCAAGTGCAAATGTTCCCAAGGCAAAAGTTGCCGGCATGCAGGTGCATGGTGTCAAGTCCCTGAGTGAAGCGATTGCAGTTTTGGCTAAAATTATGTAAGCGTTTTTCCGGTCTTGACATGCGTTTATTGAAGTGGTAAAAGTGCCTTTCGGTAAATTCGGAGGAATGGCCGAGTGGTTGAAGGCGGCGGTCTTGAAAACCGTTGTGCGAAAGTACCGTGGGTTCGAATCCTACTTCCTCCGCCATATAGTACTAGGAGAGGTGACCGAGAGGCCGATGGTGCCCGCCTGCTAAGCGAGTGATGGGGTTAAACTCATCCGAGAGTTCGAATCTCTCCCTCTCCGCCATTTTGGTTTTCAATAGTCTTTTCTTCGTGCTCTCTGTGCTCTTCGTGTTTATGAAATATACAAATTTAGTATTTCTAAACTAGGCATACGCCTCCATGTACCATTTCTGAAGTCAGAAAATGTTGGGTTTCTCCGGCTCAACCCAACTACCTCTGAAAATAGTCCCACAAGCGGCCAACCTCAACCAAAAAGATAATCGCCCAGATAAGGATGCTGATGCCCGCAGCGGCGGCTGCTATGTCCTTTATCACTTTGATATTCATGTTTTCATGGGTCTCCACAAAGTCGCACAGCGCCTCTATGGAACTGTTTAACATTTCAACAATCAGCACCTGCCCGGTGGCCGCCAGGATCATCAGAAAATCAACCCACTGCCTGAAATAAAAAAAGATCACCAGGACAATCGACGATAGAACAAACTTGTAAGCGACGCTAAAGTCATATCGGATGGCAAAACGCAGGCCCCAGTTTGTATGTTCCCATCTCCAGGTATAAAGCGCCTACCAACCAACCAATATTTAGTTTCACATCGATAGATCTTTGTGGTATTATTTCTATACTATTTCTTGAAAGTCCCCACCAATTAGAAGCCTGCAGTATCGCCATTTTGGAAATATTATGCCGCCTACGCAAAGACTCCTCGCCTGTCTGTCTGTTTTATGTGCAATCCTCCTCGGAGCTGGTACCAATACAGTTTTGGCAATTCACAACGACGATCAGCTACTGGTACTAAAATCTGCCAGTGAACTTGACTACCCTCCTTTTGCCGTCGTAAAACCTGATGGAACCGCCGATGGTTTTTCGGTCGAGCTGTTAAAGGCTGTTGTTGAGGCAGCTCATCATAAAGTCGATATAGCCGTTGGGCCCTGGCATGAGATTAAGCAGCAACTTGCCGATGGCTATCTTGACGTTCTGCCACTGGTTGCTTACACCCCGGAGCGCGACAAGGTCTTCGATTTTACGGCCCCATACCTACAGATGCACGGGACGATTTTTGTCCGCAAAGGGAATAGGTCAATCCGTACCGAGGCCGATCTCAAAGATAAGGAAATCCTGGTCATGCGGGATGATTCTTCACATGAATATGCCATTAGTTCAAAGATCCCAGCTAAGCTGATTTTGACTGACACCTTTGAAGAGGCAATGAGACTGCTCTCTTCCGGCAAGCATGATGCGGTTTTGTGTCAGTATCTCATGGGTCTGCAGCTCACCAAAAAACTGGGCATTACCAATGTGGTCAGTGTCTCTGAAACTCGAGATGCCAGCCTGAAACCGAGAAGTGTCATATTGTCCGGCTTTGAACAGAAATTCTGTTTTGCCGTACCTGAAGGGCGAAAAGAGCTGCTGGCCTTCTTAAACGAGGGCCTGGCTATTGTTTTCGCTAATGGCAGCTATGCGGAGATTTACGATAAATGGTTTGAACCGATCCTCCCTGCGCCATCTGTGCCGCTGGCAACTTTGATTAAATCTGTACTTATTGTGCTTATTCCTGTGCTGCTTATTCTGGCGATTGTCGGCATCTGGTACCTGAATCGACAAGTTCACCTGAAAACTCAAAATTTGAGATTAGAAATTCAAGAGCGCAAGAAAATTGAAGAGACATTAATTGAGAGCGAGACCAATTACCGTGATTTTGTCGAAGGGACTGATGATTTGGTAACCAGGACCGATAGTGATGAGGTTTTGACCTTTGTAAACAGTAAAGCCACCAAATATTTTGGCCTTACTCCAGAAAAATGTATAGGTCGTTCAGCCTTTGATTTTATCCATCCCGAAGACCAAAAGATGACCCGCGATTGGTTTGCGCTTTGTGAGGCACAAAAACTGTCGTCATCTACCATTGAAAACCGCCAGATTAACCTGAAAACTGATGAACGCTTCTCCATGCTGTGGACAGTAAATTTTGTATATGATTCTCAGGGGGGTTTAAAAAGTACTAAGGCTATTGGTCGTGACATTACCGGTCGCAAACAGGCCGAGCAGAGGTTCCAGACGATAGTGCAAACTACGGTAGGATTTACTGGCCAACAATTATTAGACAATATATGCACTCAGCTTTGCCAGGCCTTCAACAGTGAGTGTGCCATAGTGGGGGAACTTGCCGGGCCTACCACTGTTAAGGCCATTTCTATGCTGCTTGATGGCAAACCCGTTAAAAATTTTAGTTACCAGGCCCCAGGCACTCCCTGTGGCAATGTCCTCGTTAACGGGTTTAGTCATTATCCGGAAGATGTGTGCCGCCTCTTTCCAGAGTCCAGGGAATTGCATGAGATTGCCGCAGTAGGCTATGTAGGCGCCCCTTTAGTAGATCAAAACGGCACAGCAGTAGGAATACTCTGTGTTATGTCTAAAAAGAAGCTGATTCTTCCGGAGCGGGCGGCGGATTTAATGTCTGTTATTGCGGCCAGGGCCTCCGCTGAGATCGAGCGGATGAGTGTGGAGAGAGAAAAACAGGAGATGGAGGGCCGCCTCCATCAAGCGCAGAAAATGGAGGCTATCGGTACACTTGCCGGCGGTATTGCCCATGATTTCAATAATATCTTGGGCGTAATCCTTGGCTATACTGATTTGGCAAAAGAGGATGCGCCTCCTGGCTCAAAGATTAAAGAAGACCTTGATAAAATATCAAAGGCAGCAAACAGAGCAGCGCAGCTTGTGAAGCAGATTCTGGCATTTAGCAGGCAATCTCAAGTTGAACGTATACCAATAAAAATACAGCCGTTGATTAAAGAGGCGTTGAAGATGGTTCGCTCTTCAATCCCGACCACAATAAGCATTGTTCAAGATATCGCCCACCAGAGTGGAAGTATCCTGGCAGACCCGACCCAGATTCATCAAATCATAATGAATTTAAGTACCAATGCCTATCATGCCATGGAGAGCTCCGGCGGAGTGCTTTCAGTTTCCATGAAGACTACGGTCGTCGCTGATGATGATAAAAAAATGCTTTTGCATGTTGCCGCGGGTGAATACGTTGAGCTTATCGTTTCCGACACCGGTTCAGGAATAGCGCCTGATGTTATTGATAAGATATTTAACCCCTACTTTACAACCAAAGAAATTGGCAGGGGCACCGGTATGGGTTTGTCAATTACTCATGGGATAATGAAGGATTGCGGTGGGGCGATAACGGTTGAAAGTACGTTAGGACAGGGATCGACTTTTCATATCTATTTTCCTGTAGTTGCTAGAGACGCTTTACCGCAAATAAAAGAAGCGGAAGATATTCCAGTTGGGAAGGAACGGATATTATTTGTTGACGATGAAGAGCTTCTGGCTGAAATGGGCAAAAATATGCTTGAAAGGCTTGGATATTATGTCACTGTGCGACGCAGTAGTATCGAGGCACTGGCAATATTCCAAAAGAGTCCCAACGAATTTGATGTAGTCATAACCGACCAGACTATGCCTGACATGACCGGCTCTGATCTCGCCAGACGGATGCTGCAGATCCGGCCCGACATGCCGATTATTCTCTGCACCGGCTACAGCAATCTTATTGATGAGGATTCTGCAAAGGCCCTCGGCATAAAAGAGTTTGCCTTAAAACCCCTTACAAAGGCGACGATTGCCCGGTTGGTTCGTAATGTTTTGGAGTCTGTATGAGAAAATTAATCTCCTCTGGTGAGCTGGGGGCGGCAAAGCAACGGGCCCTGGTCTCGTTGGTTATTGCAGCTCTTACCATGATAGTAGCCGCCGCTGCTTTTTCCTGGATGTTTCAGGCCTATGTCCTTGCCAGAGCCGAGGAGAACGTTACCAACCTGCTTTTGTCCCATAAGGGAATTCATCACTATGTGCAGAACACCTTGATACCAGCCTACACCATGTACCAAGACGAAAGAAAAATTCCGGCTACGTTCTATGCCCCGGAACTCCTGTCATCATCGTTTATCGTCAGAAATCAGCATGCCTTTTACAACCAGGAGCGCCAGAACGCTGGCTATCCGGAACTATACTATAAGCTGGCTGCCAACAACCCTCGTAATCCTGTCAACAAGGCCGATGCCTTGGAACAGAAATTGATCAAAATGTTTAATGAGAAGCGGGATGTGAAATCCTACCGGGAGATAGTTGAGATTGATGGCGCAAAAGTTCTCTATGTGGCGATACCCTTTCTTGAAAATGGGGCCCGTTGTCTGCGCTGCCACGGCAAGCGTGAAGATGCGCCTCCCGAGTTGCAGCAGCGCTATCCCGGCCAGGGCGGCTTTAATGAAAAAATTGATGAAATTCGTGCTATAACTTCTATTCGGGCCCCTCTGGAACACGAGTATAGGTACATTTATGTAATCGGTTTGACAATATTTGTTGGATTCATGGCCTTTGGAACTCTCTTTTTCTTTAATACCCGACTGCGCTCACTGGTTTCAAAACGAACAACATTGTTAGAAAGTGAGGTTGAACAACGGAAACGTACTGAGGAGATATTACGTCAGAACCGTTCTACTCTTAAACAGATTTTAGATACGACACCTCAAGCAATCTTCTGGAAGGATTGTAATGGTGTTTATCTGGGCTGTAACCGGTTCTTTGCAAAATCCGTCGGAGTTGATGAGCCGGAGCTGATTAAAGGCAAGACAGATTTTGATCTGCCCTGGCCCAAACATGAAGCTGAGGCCTACCGGGCCGATGATCAGGAAGTATTGAAAACTAATCAGCCAAAACTGCACATCGTTGAGCCGTTGCAACTGGCAGACGGGAGCAGGCGCTGGATTGACACCTCCAAAGTGCCCTTAATCAATGGGGATGGGGAGGTTTATGGGGTGCTCGGTGTGTTTGAGGATATTACCGAACAGAGGCGCAAGGAGGCTGAGAAAAAAGAACTTGAAAAACGGCTGCAGCAAGCCCATAAAATGGAAGCGGTTGGCACCATGGCAGGCGGCATTGCCCATGATTTTAACAATATCCTCTCGATTGTTCTTGGATATGCGGAGATGGTCAAGGACGACATGGATCCGCAAGCTAAGTCCATCGAAGATATAGAAAAAGTACTTGATGCCGGCAACCGAGCTAAGGAGCTTGTTAAACAAATCCTGGCCTTCAGCCGGCAGGAAAAAATACAACGCATCGCCCTTCAGCTTCAAGCGCTCATCAAAGAAACATTAAAGATGCTTCGTTCATCCATCCCAACCACCATTGAGATTCAAGATGAAATCGACTCCAACTGTGGGGTTGTCTGCGCTGACCCAACTCAGGTTCACCAAATACTGATGAACCTCTGTACAAATGCCTATCAGGCGATGGAAGCGACTGGCGGTATCCTGAAAATTCAGCTGAAAAAGGTCTATTTAGGTGAAGATAGACAGATAACCCCAGGCATGAAAGCCGGAGAATACGTTGAGCTTGTTGTCTCCGATACCGGTTCTGGAATAGGCCCAGATGTGATTGATAAAATTTTTAATCCGTACTTCACCACCAAAGAACAGGGCAAGGGAACCGGAATGGGGCTGGCTATCAGTCACGGAATTATTGTCAGTTATGGTGGCGGCATTACTGTCGAGAGTAAACTTGGTGAAGGCACGACGTTTCATGTCTACTTCCCGGTTGTTGCAGAGCAAGAACTCCCCTTAGCCGGCCATAAGGAGCAAATTCAGTTGGGGAGCGAGCATATCCTCTTTGTTGACGACGAGGATATTTTGGCTACGATGGGAAAGGGGATGCTGGAGCGGCTCGGCTATCGTGTCACTGTCCGGCAGAGTAGTCTTGAGGCACTAGCGATATTCCAAAATGATCCTGAGGCCTTTGATGTCATTATAACCGATCAAACCATGCCCGGCATGACAGGTTCTGACCTTGCCAGACGAATTCTACAGATTCGGCCCGGCATGCCGATTATCCTCTGCACCGGCTATAGCAATCTTATTGACGAAGACTCTGCAAAAGCCCTTGGCATAAAAGAGTTTGCCTTAAAACCACTCACGAAAGGGGTAATTGCCAAGTTGATCCGGAAGGTGTTGGATGAAAAGCCTGATACTTAGCAGGCTCCTACAGAGAACAGGAATTCGCCCATGGTACATATACAGAAATAAAGTAGGGCGGATCAATCTCCGTCATTGCGAGCGCAGCGCGGCAATCCAGAGTAGTTTCGAAAAGCCTGGATTGCTTTGTCGTTGTCACTCCTCGCAATGACACCGCTGGTCATCCTTTAACCCCTAACCTCAAACCTACGATTTGACGCCAACTATTCTGGCCAGGTCACTAACCATCGAGTTAAGGGCTTGAGCCTGGCCACTCAACTCTTCAGAGGCCGCGGCCGCAGCCTCCGAAACAGCGGCATTCGATTGGGTGACTTTATCAACTTCACTGATGGCCTCATTTATTTGCGTTACACCGATAGCCTGTTCCTTGCTGGCAACAGTAATGTCATTGGCTAGAGCGCTGACCTTTTTGACATTGTCAAGAATCTGATCAAGAATTCCAGCAACCTCTTCTGCTGCAAAAACACCATTGTTGGCATTTTCCTGTGAACCTTCAATTAGTGTAGCTGTCGACTTGGCAGCCTCTGCACTACGAAGTGCCAGCGAGCGAACTTCTTCGGCAACCACCGCAAAGCCTGCCCCGGCTTCACCGGCACGAGCTGCTTCAACGGCGGCGTTTAAAGCCAGAAGGTTAGTTTGAAAGGCTATCTCGTCAATTGTTTTCATGATCGAGGCGGTCTGGTCAGAGGACTCTTTGATGCTGCCGATGGCGGCTTTCATTTTGGTCATGCTGATTTGCGCTGATTCCGCCGAGCCTTTCGCCTCAGCGGCCTTGTTGCTGGCTTCAATGACATTTTCGGCATTGGCGCGACTCATCGAAGAGACCTCTTCAAGGGCCGAGGAGGTCTCTTCAATACTTGAGGCCTGTGTTTGCGCACCCTCTGAGAGTTGGCTGCTTGAGGAAGCAACATGATTTGAGGCATCCAGAAGGTTGGCGGCATTGGCTTTAAGTTCAATGATAATTTTACTGATTGGCTTGATCACTGAGTTTGAAATGAGGCGGAGAACTAAAGTCCCGAACATGATGGCCATAATTGCCAGACCAAGGGCTACAACGCTGGCCCCTTTACGAATTGCCGCACTGAGTTGTTGGTCGGCTTCATCAAGGGATTGAATAACCTCAAAAGCACCATGGATTTCGCCAACCTTCCAGTCTTCCATGGGCCCTCCGGTGGGGTCGATGCCATCGCTGTTCCCCCAGTACTCTTTCGACAAAGAAGGGGCGCCATGGCAATAAAGGCAGGTGGCGGAGAGACGCACCGGACGAAAATAGCGGACTGCATTAAGAGATTCATCTATCACGTAGTACTCAGATAAGTTGTTATCCTTCATCTGGTTTAGGGCCTCTGCTTCGATGGGGTCGGGAGTGTTTTCCGGGCGGCGGGGTTCAAATTTAGGAACCCTGAATGTGTACCCACCTTCATTGGCTTTACGCATGGCCGAATTCCAAGCACTAACGACAGGGATAACACCTAAAACGGCATCTTTCTTACCAGCATTGGCGTACTCTTTAATCTGCTCAAAGCTGAAGATTCCCAGAGCCCATTTATTCTCCATCTCTTCTCGCGTAGATTCAGCTGTGAGGCAGATAGCGCGGGCTTTATCAACAAAGGCCGTAACGGTTTTGTTGTGGGATTCTGCTATGTACATTTTGAATAAAACTATCAATAGGATGGCGGGGAGTAGGACGCCCAAAAGCACGAGTTTGCCACGAAGAGACCATTGCTGCATATCCATAATTTTATCCTTTATCTGGGAGAGTAGGAGAGGGTGTTGTTACAAAATTATGTCATAAGCGAATTGTGGTTGTCAAACAACATTGTGGTTTTTGTTGGATAACGGCTTTTTTAGCGTTCCTTTAATAAATGTATCCTTGCTCCTCAAGGTAAAGAAGGATTTCTTGAGCACCTTCGGCCGGGGTGATCTCAGAGGTGTCGATGGTTATCTCGGGGTTTGATGGCGGAATATAGGGGTCGGAAACACCGGTAACGCCCTTGACCTTTCCGGCTCGGGCTTTAGCATACAGACCCTTCCGGTCACGTTGTTCACAGGTCTCAAGGGGGGTTGAAACGTAGACCTCGATAAAGCCTCCGTAGCGGCTGATCAGTTCTCGGTTGGCCTGGCGTGATTCTTCGTAGGGGGCGATGGGCGCGCACAAAGCGATACCACCGTTCTTGGTAATTTCACTGGCGACAAAGCCGATTCTGATGATATTGAGGTTTCGGTGTTCTTTGGAAAAATTTAGTTCACTGGACAGGTTTTTTCGAACAATGTCACCATCCAGAAGAGTTACTGGGCGATCGCGCATCTCCATAAACTTTACCATAAGGGCCTTGGCCAGAGTTGATTTTCCGGAACCGGAAAGGCCGCTGATAAAAACTGTAAAGCCCTGTTTTGAACGAGGGGGGAAGGCTCGTTTGAGTTCAGCAACAACTGAGGGGAATGAAAACCATTCAGGTATCTCCAGGTCCTCTTGCAGGCGTCGTTTGAGCTCTACTGAGGAGATATCCTTAATCTTCATCTCTGCCGTGGCCTGGCTTTTGGGAATATATTGGGCCTTGTCCTCCACATATACCATCGTTTCCATGGGCACCATTATTATGCCGGTTTCCGACTCAAACTGTCTGACGGTTTCCTGGGCACTATGGAGAGGATAGAATAAGGCAGCGTTTTGGCTTTGGGCGAAAGGATCGCCGTGGTTATCGGCAACAAGAAAATGACTACAGCCGAAATTTTTCTTGATTATGGCGTGCCAGAGAGCTTCGCGGGGGCCAGCCCAACGGTTTGCCAGGGGAATAAGGCTGAGAGCGCTCATGTTCCGTGGAAACTGCTTAACGATCTCTTCGTAACAACGGACATGGGTGTAATGATCAATGTTTCCAGGGTGATCAAGACCGACTACTGGTTGCAGGAAAATATTGGCCCCTGCTTCACGGGCAGCCCTGAGGACCATTTCGTGGTGAGCGCAATGCAGGTAGTCATCGGTGTGAAAGCCGAGAACTCGCCGCCAACCACTTTGCGAAAACCGCCGCGTGGTCTCGGCCGGAGTCAGTCGAATCTCCTTAAAATCATAATGCAGTGGCAGATGAAGGCCCTCCAGGGAGCCGCCGATATACCACTCACCGTCGTGATCGTAAAGGTGACGAACCCCAGGGTGTTTTTGTGGGTCATCGGTTCCATAAACCTTGAGGGCTTCATACTTTTTATCTGGTTTCCAGATGTCACCAACGGTGAGCACGGCCAGCATAAAACCCTCTTCATCGTTGATTGCAATCTTTTGTCCTGGTTTCAGTGCTTGGGCTTTTGTCTCAGGCACATCAAGGCAGATAGGAATAGACCACACTGAACCGTCAGCCAGATGCATAGTATCCAGCACGGCATTGTAATCTTCCTGGTTGAGATATCCTTTAAGGGGATAAAAGGCGCGGCTGAGCAGAAGTTCCAGGTCGCATAGTTGGCGTCTGTTTAAATCAATGTATGGATATGAGATAGCTTCTTTCTTTAACTCCTCTGTACGTCGAAAGTGAACAAGCAGGCTCTCTGAATAGTCTTTCATGGATTTGATACCCTGTGATGAATTATTTGACCGAAGGTAACGGAAGGGAGCTTTTTCATGCTGCTATTGTAGGCCTTTTGGGGACAAAATTCAAACAGTATTCATATGGATGAAAGGTTCTTCGGAGCCGTTTGTCTGGATTAAAGAAAAACTTTTGAAGCAATTTGTTTGAGGGCTTTGCTGAAGGGACTTGAGGCCTTTTGGGACATAATAGGTACAAGCAGGCGGGCACTTGACTCGACGTCATCAGCACGGGGTAGGGTGCCGATGAAATTAATTCGAGTAGCCGTGGTTTTCCACAGTACAGATTGAATCCGTGCAACAAAATCATTGACATCTGGTTCATATGAGACGCGGTTAACTATTAAGTACGGGGCAAACGATGAAATAGTCTGTTGAAGAATATCGAGGTTGTGGGGCTGAGTATCCTTGACAAGTTCAATGAGAGAATGGAAGCTCTTGATCTCGCCAGACGGGTTGAGGGTCATTTTAATGAGTTCTTCAAGTTCTGGATTTTTTTTGCTGTGAAAGGGTGACTCGGCGCCGAATATTCTGCTTAATTTTCGAAAAATTGCTATTTTCAAAAACGTATAGGCATCAAGATATGAGGCCGGTTCTGATGAGGTCATCACAAACTGATAGTCAGCCATGAGGAAGAAATCCATTATATTGTGGGTGGTGTCGCCACCCAGATCAACAATGATATAATCAGTGTTGAGTTTGCGAAGACTGCTCATAAGCTTTAATTTTTTGGCAAAATGCAGGTTGGCTGCACCAAGTCGGCCACTGTCGCCACCAATGAGTCCTGGCCCGAACTTAGTCTGCATCATAATATCTTCAAGATTTGGTATGGACCTGTCAAAATAATCATTCAAATTGTGTTTGAGGAAGGTCTCGCCCAGATATAGGTGAAGATTTGCGCCCCCAAGGTCAAGATCAATGGCCACGGTTTTTTTCTTTTGAGAAGAGAGATATACCGCTAAATTGGCGGCAAAAATGCTTTTGCCAATTCCGCCTTTGGCGCCGCCAATGGCAACTATTTTTGCAGGCCGAGAGATTTTTTCGGAAGACGATGCTTCACTATATGGTGCCCTGTTGCGACGTTCGCTGCCGGGAGGTCGGCGTTCCTGAAAGGGGTCACGACGTTCAAAAACCTGTTTTGTTGTGACTGGTTTTGCAAATGAGGTAAGGTATTGATAGGCTTCTTGGATTTTTATGAATCGTTCAATACGAACACGAGCAACTGCCTCCGGCTCCCCGAGGTTTTTATCCGGATGGTAAAGCTTTGTTTTGCTGCGGTATGACAGTTTAATTTTTTCAAGGGTCAGATCTTGGTAAAATGAGGGCTCGTGGGTGGTCTTTGCCGAAAAAAGCAAGGCGCAGGCCGTTTGCACCTTTTGTGACTCTTGCGCATTAAGTTTTTCAATCTGTATCACAGACGGGGCGACCTTGAACTGACTCGTTGATTTAGCAACAGGATTTTTTAGAATCCGGCACACCAAGTTTTTTTAGAATGATTCCCAGCGGACAAAATTTCGTCAGGCCATACTGGAACAGGTTGGCACCGACAAAGGCGGTCATGAAGAGCCAGTAGGGGTGCACCCAGGTTCCGAGGGCGAGGCTTACCAGTATAAAAGTACCTGCAGTTGTGTGAATCCAGTCGTTAACAACCATAATAACTCTCCGTCAAATTTGTGTTAGTAACTCCAGCGTAGGCTTGTATAAATATTCGTATTATCCTCAAATTGACCGAAAAAAGTCTGGTCATCTTTGCCAATGAAAATATTACCACCTGCTTCCAAGGCCCATTGATCGGTCAACTTATAGTTGGCTTTCGGGCGCAAATAGGCGTCATGGTCTGAGGGCGAGTAGTAACTGAAAAGTGATAGGCTTAAGTTCTGATTCATCAGCAGTTTGGTCAAGCGGGCTGTGAGAAGATGTCGATATTCATCATCGCTTTTTACTCCGCTAAATGAACGTTCATAGGCGTCATAGTCTTGTTTGAGTTCGAGATAATATTGAAAGGCGCCGGTGAAGTCAGTACCTAATTCGTGCTCGAAGCCAACCAGAAAGCGAATTTCACTGTTGCGAACAAAGCCATTGTCGCCATCAGGGTCTTGCCTGGAATCATAGTAGCCGGTTTCGAAGTTTGCTATTCCTCCCAGTAGCGGCGCCCGCAGGCTCAATCCGTAAACCGAGAGTCTTGGGTAGATGAGGTTCCACGTTGTGCTGTTGACTCCTTCAGGAGTCTGCCAAAAGCCGGAATAGATATAAAGCGCAAGTTCGGTGGCGCTGATATTCTTAGATAAACGGGCTGCAAACTCGCTGTCATTACCAAAACGGTTTCTGTCTTCATCTAAGACGGTGAGCGAACGATCACCAGTTTTACTGGAAAGGTTGTTCCAATAGGAGATGCGGGTTCCATCAATAAATTGTGAGCCGTGAAATACCGGCATATAGACAAGATCAAGATTAACAGCGTCAAAAAAAATACTGGTTTTTAAGGCATCGCTGGGTGCTTTTAAATACTCGGTATCCCGGCCAATGAAAAATGACTCCCAATCCTTAGCGAAAAGGTCATTAATAAAAACAAGATCGCCTGTTCCCCAGGTTATAATCTGTCGTCCTGCTATGACATCGACGTTATTTAGAGGGGAAAAAGATATGGATAAATCGCGCAGTTCAGCACGACTCTCTTCCTCAACAAGATCACCAACAAGATCGCCTTTGAACTTAACTATTGCCTTGCTAAGGTCTGTCGACAAGGCAACTTGTAGGCGACTCTCGGCAATGGAGGCATCTTTTTCATCCTGATTTCTGTCGACCCGCCATCCGTTGCGAACCTCTACGAAACTATAAAAATCGGTTCGGTAGTCATCGTAGAGCGTGTCTCGGAGGGTTGCCAAAACTTGCTGCGGCGTTATGCAGAAAAGCAGGAACACAACTATTGGCAGTGAAAATTTTATCATCAGAGCCACCTTACCTGCGGGCTTCATCTGGGGGTTTATGAAGGTAGCGTTCCGTAAAGATATCTTCGGCCAAGCCAATATTATATGAAATATTACTGAACTCGCTGATTGTTTCTCCGCCATCGAGTAGATCGGCAACCCGTGATTTGATTACAGTGGGGAAGCCTTGTATGGTCTGGGTTTCCAGGGCCTCGACCAGCCGGTATTTCTCGCCATTTTTGTTTATGTACTCGGCTTTCTTTGGCATGAACGTAGCTTTATCAATCCAGACAGTATACGAGGCGAACTCAACAGAATCAGCAACTTTGGGCGTGTTTTTGATCACATAGTAGGTGTCATTTTCTTCAATCAGCTCATGCGTGTCATCTTTGGGCGGTCGGCCTGAAACATCTTCATAGAAAAAATGGGAGCCCACAAAACTTGTACGTTTGTCTGAGGCGGCGATGCGTTTAACCAGAGAAAGAGCCGGCAGGTAGAGCCAGCGGTCATCATCTCTGTCGATGTTCTTGTGCACCATAAAGACCATTTTACGGACATCGCTTGGTTTTTTAAAGTAGACGTAGAACTGCTGTTTGCCGCCATCAGAGCTGTCGCGGCGTAAAATATTAAACTCTCGGGTGCGCTCTCGGCCCTGGGCATCGATAATGCGCATGGACACCTGGGCTTTACCATCATCGCCGGCATAATAGGCGGCATGGTTGGTTTTTTCAATGATCTGATTGACGTCTGGGGCACTTTCTCCACTGGTGGGAACGAGGAACTGAAGTCCGGCAAGTAAAAGAATGGCAATGGTGGTTTTCATGGCGTCGCTCCTGTAATTAGTAGTTGAACAAAAAGTCGCGTTTTGTCGGTTTATTAGCATTTACATTTAGCATTTAGCTAACCGCTAACCGCTAACAGCTACGAGCTACGAGCTAACTTTAAATAGCCGTTTTTCAAATAAAGTTATAAGGGCAGGCAAAATCAGCATGGTGGAAAGTCCAGAGATTGCCATGATGCTTGCCAGTAAGAACCCGACAGTTTGGTAGGGAACCAGAGGCGCTGCCAGCAGGGGTATAAATCCCACCGCAATAACAATAACG
>JADGBM010000045.1 GCA_015231515.1 Desulfobulbaceae bacterium | reverse complement strand
AAGGCTGTCTCGCTCTATAAAAAAGTGTTACGGGATGACAAGAAAAACACGGCAGCGCTCACCAAACTTGGTCAAATTTATCTGAACAATCTCGACTACACCAACGCCCGGACTGTTTTTGAACAATTGGTTACCTACGAACCCGACAATTTCGCGGGGCATTATTATCTGGCAAGGTTGTATAACGAGCTTAATTTTTACTCAAAATCCTTTGCGTCGTATCATCGATCCCTTGACCTTAACTGGTCGACGCCATTGGCGCTTGAAGTGGCGGAGCTTTATGAGAGTCAGGAGCTTTATGAGGATGCCATCACTCTCTATAAAAAAGTGCTCAGCGAGGATGAATCAAATGAAGCAGCCGGTGGCAGACTTGTGCGGATTTATTTAGAGCGTGAACAAACGGATAAGGCACTCGATCTTCTGAACAGCCTGCGCGAAACAACATTTGATCCTCAGAAAGTCGATTTTACAATCGGCCGGGTTTTCATGGAGCGCAAGCGCTATGATGAGGCTATAGCACTTTTTAGCGGAATGCTTGAGCAGAACTCTGATAATGATGTTGCGAGATCTCTGCTGGCCTTAGCCTATTATGAAAAAGGCGACAAGGAGACGGCAAAGGAACTTCTGCTGCAGATGTCACCAAAAGATAAGGGCTATAGCGAAGCGTTGTTCATGTTGGTCAAAATTTACTCAGAAGAAAAAAACTATGATGCGGCCATCTCCATTGTCAATGAGGCATTGACCGATGCCGAGCCGGTTCAGACGAATTATTATTTCATCCTGGCGGCTCTGTACGAAGAGGCTGGCAAGGTTGAAGAAGCGAAAAAGGTTTATGTTGAGACAGTAGATCAGTTTCCTGAATCTACAGAGGTATATTTTAAATATGGGATGTTTCTTGAGAGGATCGGCGATCTTGACGGCGCCATGAGCCAGATGGAAGAGGTGCTGGCCCTTAACCCTGAGGATGCCTATGCCCTCAATTATATTGGGTATACCTGGGCTGATCGTAATGTGAATTTAGATCGGGCCTTGGAGTTTATCAAACAGGCTGTCTCTATTCGTCCCGAAGATGGGTTTATTCGAGACAGCCTTGGCTGGGTCTATTTTCGAATAGGGGAACTTGACAGGGCTGTTTTGGAACTGCAGAAAGCGGTGTCCGTTGAGCCTGAAGATCCTACAATACATGAGCATCTTGGCGATGTCTATCTTGCTGCTGATGACAAAGACAAGGCCCTGGAGTATTATCGTAAATCCCTTGAGCTTTCCGAAAAGGAAGAGGGGAAAAAAAGGGTTCAGGGCAAAATTGATTCTATTGAACGCTAATCCAGATGCACTGCTCTTTAAGCGGTTGAATCTTTTAATGCCGTCCGTAGGGCGCTACTTTCAAGAACCATTAAATGCCTAATTTTGCGGGAAACGTGCATCATTTAGTCCTTTCATTGTCTTTTGCCCTTCTCCTTTCCAGTTGTGCGACCTTACCTGTGGGAGTGCCGGTTTCAGAGGTTGAACAGGTAGTGGTAAAACAGGCTTTTACGGATTTGCTTGACCGTCAAAGTGGTTGTGTGGATCAAATTGATGCTGATATCTCAGTAACTTTTGAGAGCTTTTTTTATGCCGGTAAAATTGATGGCTATCTCCAGGTTATGCAACCTGCCTATTTGCGGTTTGATGGGTTGAATCCTTTTGGTCTGACAGAAATTGTCTTTACCACCGATGGGGTTGGTTTTACACTTTTGGCGGTCAGGGATGAAAAGGGTTATAGCGGGCCGGTTACAGCCAAAAAATTTCAACAGTACGCCACATCGGCCTTCTCCGATGATTTCTGGTTCCTGCTGAGCGGCCTGGTACCAACTGATAGGAACTTCCTCATCAATAGTGTTCGCCGAGAGGAAAAAGGTGCCGGCTTCTGGCTTGAGCTTGATTATCCGGAGAGAGAGACGCGATTACGCCTTCTGTTTCGTCCACAAGAAAAACTGGTTGATTCTGTTGCTGTCATACCCAAACAGGGCAATGATTCTGTTGTTTTTACGTATCAATACTCTTCAACTCCGGAAGGGTACTGTCCCGAGCCTGAATCTATTGAAGTCGATACCAGCAGCAACGGAGTTATGTCGATTGTTTTTTCCAAACGATATCCAATGGCAAAGCTGAACAAAGAGAATTTTCAGGTTGCTATACCTTCAAACTTTACAAAGGTTTTAATTCAATGACAGTTGAAGAATTGCTGCCGCTGTTAACCAGGCCAAGCCGGTATCTGGGCAGTGAGCACAATGCGATTAAAAAAGAGTGGCAGTCAGTATCGTTTCGGGCAGTACTGGCCTTTCCTGATCTTTATGAGATTGGAATGAGTCACCATGGGTTGCAGATACTCTATCACCTTATTAACCGTCATGATGATTTTCTTGCCGAGCGAGTTTATACCCCCGACCAGGATCTTGAAAAACTGTTGCGGCAAAAAAACGAACCGCTGTTTGCGCTTGAATCGGGTCGACCCGTGCAATCGTTTGATATGCTGGGTATTACCCTGCCGTACGAGCTCTGTTACACCAATATTCTCACCATACTTGATCTCTCGGCAATTCCTTTTTACAGCATTGACCGGGATGACTCGCACCCACTTGTGATTGGCGGTGGGCCTTGCGCCTTTAATCCGGAACCGGTAGCGGACTTTTTTGACGCAATACTGCTTGGGGATGGCGAAGAGGCGGTTATTTCAATTGCTCAAACTATCCAGTCAGCAAAAAAAGACGGCCTTAGCCGTCAGGCAACTCTGAGCAAACTTGCCTTAATTACCGGTGTTTATGTACCGTCGTTTTTTGTGGCTGAGTACAGTTCCGGCCGGTTTACAGGGGTTACCCCCTTGAAGGAGGGGTGCGAACGTGTTCGTCGTGCGGTGTTGCCAGCCTTTGAAAAAGACTCTTTCTATGCCAAACCTCTGGTGCCCCTCAGTCGGATAGTCCACGATCGTCTGGGAATTGAACTTGCTAGGGGCTGTACGCGTGGCTGCCGCTTCTGTCAGGCCGGTATCATATATCGTCCGGTGCGGGAACGACGACCGGAAGATATTCTGGAGATCGCCCGCCAAGGTATTCGAAATGGCGGGTTTGACGAGCTCGCTCTGCTTTCACTAAGCACTGGCGATTACTCGTGTCTTACACCGCTGCTGGTTGACTTGATGAACAATTTTGTTGATCAGCGCGTCTCTGTTTCGATGCCATCAATGCGGGTTGGCACCTTGACCCCTGAGATTATGGAGCAGATTAAACGTGTTCGTAAATCCGGCTTTACGATCGCCCCAGAGGCCGGCAGCGACAGGCTGCGTAAAATAATCAACAAGGGCATCACCGAGGAAGATCTGCTTGAAACCGTTAAGACTGCGTTTTCGCTGGGTTGGAAAAACATAAAACTCTACTTCATGGTTGGGCTGCCATTTGAAACCCAGGAAGATATTGATGCCATACCTGAACTGGTACGAAAGGCAAAGGCGGTTGGTGGTAAAAATGGCACAAGCATAAGTGTGAGTGTTGGAGTGTTTGTGCCAAAACCGCATACCCCGTTTCAGTGGAGTGAACAACTTGGTATGGCAGAGGGTTTTGCGATACTCGACTCGATAAAACGCAACCTTCCTAAAGGGGCGCAGTTAAAGTGGAACAGCCCGAAGACCAGTTACCTCGAAGGTGTTTTTGCTCGGGGCGACAGGAGACTCAGCGCCGTTATCGAAAAGGCATGGCGGCTTGGAGCCCGGCTTGATGGTTGGTCGGAAACGTTTAACCTGGCGCTTTGGCAAAAGGCGGCAGCGGAGCTCGCCATTGATTTTGATTCCTATCTTCTGGCTCGTGATGTCGATGCTCCATTGCCCTGGCAGCACTTAAGTGCAGGTTTAGACGATCATTTCTTTAAGGATGAATTAGCCAAGGCCGGGCAGCAGAGCTATACGCCCGACTGCCGGGTGCATGGTTGCCAGAAATGCGGACTATGTGATTTTAAAACTGTTAAGCCTGTTATCTATAACAGTGATTCATATGTTGCCGCTGTGCCTCCTCCCATCGATTCTGCTGACGCTGAAAACGACCAGCTCAGCTATAATTACTGGTTCTCCTATGAACGTCTTGGCAAGGCGAGTCTTCTTGGACATCTGGAGGTTCTACAGCTGGTCTTCCGAGCTTTACGAAGGGCCGAAATTCCTGTTCGCTTTTCTCAAGGCTACAACCCTACTCCAAAGGTCTCATTTTCCCCTGCGCTTTCTGTCGGAACACAGAGCTATGCAGAGTATTTTGTTGTCCAGACCTTTAAGCCGATTAAAGATCTTGATGCCTGCAAGGTGCGTTTGAATGTGGAACTGCCTGAGGGCATAGTGGTCAACACGATCTGGCTTGGAGCCAAGACCATACCTGATAAGGTTGAGACCGTCTACCGGGTTACTACTCCAGGCCATCTTGATCAAAACAGAGTTTCCGAGTTTCTTGCCGCAGAGGATTTTTTTATAGAGGTTGTTCGCAAAGGCAAGCAGCGCAGGATTAATGCACGTCCTGCTTTTACCGAGCTGATAATTGATGGCGAGGGAAGTCTGTTGATGACGATGGAATCTGAGATCAGTAAAGCCGCTCTGAAGCCGTTGGAAGTTGCGGGCAATCTTTTTGAATTGACAACTGCTCAGCTTGCTGGCTCAAAACTGGTTAAACTTGCGTATCGAATGATATAGAATATTTGATACTAAAATAAATAAAGATAAAACAAACATCTATTATGGCTACAGACCTGATTATAAATGCAACTTCTTATGAAGTTCGAATTGCTTTAATTGAACACGGTGACCTTGTTGAGTTTTACCTGGAACGCCCATCAGAAAGGGGCCTGGTTGGTAACATATATCACGGTCGCGTCGTCAGAGTGCTACCTGGTATGCAGGCGGCCTTTGTCGAAATCGGACTCAGTCGGACCGGCTTTTTGTACGTCGATGATGTCAACGTGGAAACCCAGGAGATTGACAATTTGCCGGCCATCACCAATGGTGACTTTGACGAACAACCTCCGGACTCGTTATCTCGAAGAGAGCCGGGTATGAGCATTGATGACCTGCTTGTCGAGGGTCAGGAGATTCTGGTTCAGATCAGTAAGGAGCCGATTGGCAGTAAGGGTGCGCGATTGACCTGTAACATTACGCTGCCTTGCCGAAATCTGGTTTTTATGCCGATGACTGACCACATCGGGGTTTCCCGGAAAATTGAGGATGAGGATCTTCGTCAGAAGTTTAAGGAAGATATTGAAGAGCTTCGACCTGCCGATACTGGATTTATTGTCCGAACTGTGGCGGAGAGCGCAACCAGAGAAGATTTTGAAGCTGATATGGAGTTTCTGCTCAACCTGTGGAGCGATATCCAGGCAGAAGCAGCCAAGCCCAACATTCCGAGCCTGGTTTATGAAGATTTAGATATAATCCTGCGCGTGGTGCGAGATGTGTTTTCTCCAACCGTGGACAGGGTGGTGGTGGATGAGATAAACACCTATAACAGGGTGTTGCGCTTTGTTGAAAATTTTGCGCCGAGATTGAGCAAAAAGGTGCATTATTTTTCTGAGAAAACACCGGTGTTTGATGCGTACGGCATAGAAATGGAGATTAACCGGGCCTTAAATAAAAAGGTTTGGCTTCGTTGTGGGGGGTATATCGTTATTGAGGCCACTGAAGCCCTCACCGTAATTGATGTGAATACCGGCCGATATGTCGGCAAAAACGATCTTGAAGATACAATTTTTAAAACGAATATTGAAGCGGCAAAAGAGATAGCCTATCAACTTCGTCTTAAAAATATCGGTGGTATCATTATTGTTGATTTCATCGATATGGAGCAAGAGTTCCATCGCGAAGAAGTTGTTCGTATTCTGACGGAATCGGTAAAAAAGGATAAATGCCGGGTTAATATCTTAAAGGTGTCGGAATTTGGTCTGGTTCAGATGACCAGAAAACGAAGCCGGGAGGATCTGCATCGGATGATGTGTGAGCCATGCCTGTGTTGTCGTGGAGATGGCTTTGTTAAGTCGCGCCGGACAATCTGTTATGAGATTTTCAGGAAACTATCCCTCAAAGCACCGGATATGCCAGGTGAAAAGGCGTGTGTTTGTGTAAGTCCGCCTGTTGCAGCGCTTATGTTAAAAGAAGAGGCCGATATGATTCATCAGATTGAAGATGAGGTGGGTAAACAAATTGTCATTATCCCGGACAAGGATATCCCGATAGAAAAATTTGAGATAGTCTGGGACAATACCTGAATCACGATTTGAGAAACTCATCAAGTTAGGCAACGAAGGTCCGGCGATCCAGCGGCTGTCCTTCATAATCATATTCAATATTGCCGGTTTGGCCCCCAATTACATTTTTGACAGGTTCGAACTCTTTGAAAGAGTATTTGTCGAGTTTGTGCGCAGCAGTTTGATTAACATTTGGGTGGGCGATTAACAGGCCGTCAGAGGCGACAATAAAAGTTATATAACAAGAGCAAAAAGATGGGTAGTAAATTATTTTGATGTTGCGGTGTAGACACCATCCCAATCCGAAGGCGGGGGGTTTTGTCGAAAATAATTGATGCGTGAAATGTAGAGTTTGTATAGTGGGGTTGGATTACTCATTTGTAGCTGTTGAATCAGTTGAAGTGACTGCTGGAAGGCTTTTTGACGATAGAGGTCTATAGCCTGCTGAAATTGTTTTAGCTCATTTTGTAACGTGCCGGAGGCCTCTCCCTCAGAGATTGGCTCATAAATTTCCACCGGCTTATTCTTCCCTTTAACTCTGACAAGATCAACAAATCTGCAGGTGAACCGGCCTTGTATCGCCTCGAAGGTAGAACCGGAAATGAGAATGTTTGTGCCGTAGACTTTGTTTAAACCCTCCAGACGGGAGGCCAGGTTCACATTGTCACCGATTACGGTGTAGTCAAATCGTTGGTCGCTGCCAAAATTACCAACGCTGACCATGCCGGTATTAAGGCCAATGCCGATATCAACGGGCGGCAGTCCCTGTTCGGTCCAGACTATTTGCAATTCATGCAGGGTTTGCATCATTTCAAGTGCGGCACGAACCGCATTTGCAGCGTGTTGTTCGTCGTCAAGCGGCGCACCCCATAAGGCCATAATGGCATCACCAATAAACTTATCAACGGTGCCCTTATTATCCATGATCACCGAACTCATGGCGGTGAGGTATTTGTTCATGAAAATACCCAGATGTTTAGAATCCATTCTTTCTGATATTGAGGTGAATCCACGAATATCATTAAAGAAAATGGTTATAACTTTTTCCTGGCCAGCTAAGGAGAGTTTTTCTGGTGATTTGATGAGTTCAGATACTACTTCTGGCGATACATAATGGCCAAAAGCACCTTGCACAAAGCGCTTTTCCCGATCCTTAAGAAAATAATTAAACAGGGTCACGAAGAGGAAAACCGAAAAGATACTGGCGAGTGGAAACGTGATGCCGACCAGTTGGTTTTGCAGGAAGAAAAAATGGTAGTTGCCGTAAATGATGTACATTGTAATCAAAAACATACCGCCCAAACCACCGATAAGCGGTGAAGAAAAGGCGAGTAACGCGGTTAGTATAATGCCGCCAATAGTTACAGTGGTGTAAGTGATGCCGATCTCTGTGAAGATGTCTTGGGTTAAAGGGTCTCCGACCAGAATATTGTCGATAAGATTGGCATGGACTTCGACACCGGCAAAAACATTAGAGAAGGGGGTTGCACGTAAATCAAGCAGACCTGCTGCCGAAGTGCCGATCAGGACGTGTCTGCCGTTCAGGCCTGTGGTGTTTATTCCATTAAGCACATCAACGGCAGAGATATAGGGAAAGCTTTTCATTGGGCCTCGGTAGTTGACGGTAACCTGGCCATTGCTGTCAGTCGGAATAAAGCGCCCATCAAGGGAGATGCCCAAAAGGGTGTGGTGGCCGCCGCTGACCTGCTGGGAGGCGTGGATAGTTACATCGGAGATATTCTGGCCGATGCGGATCATCTCAAGGGCAAGTGAGGGGTAGGGCACGCCGTCAAGTTCCATGAACAGCGGAACCTTTCGAACGGTTCCGGCTGGGTCAGGGAAGACGTTGAAAAACCCTTCAGTTGGTGCCATAGAGATATCGGCGGTATTAAGGATGCTTCGGTAGGCTGGGATGAGTGTCAGATCTTGGTATTGCAGGTTGTCGGGTTGCAGGGTGACGTTGATGGATGGAAAAGGCTTGTCGGACTCGTTTTTGAGACCGTCATTCATGGTTTGGAAGACATAACCGAGTACACTTGGGGTCGTTGAAACTATTTCACCAAGAAGCAAGTCGTAATTGAATTCTGGTGCTTGGCCAAACTTTTCAAGTGTTTCCTGGCTAATAATATCAGGAAGCAGTTTTGAAATTATGGGCAGGGTGTTTACGGGAGAGGTGCGGTCGGCCTCGGCAAAAACAATATCAAAGCCGATTGATTTTGCCCCGGCAGCAGCAATTTGCTCAGTAAGCTTCGCAACAACATTGCGAGACCAGGGCCATTGTCCCACAGCCTTCATGCTTTGTTCGTCAATATCGACAATGGTTACAGAGCCGGAGGTCTCCTGTGATCCCCGCCAGCGAAACATGGCATCAATAAGCTGATTGTCTAAGGACTCAAGCAGCGCCGGTTTTACACCACCAAAAGAGTAAAACAGCAGGTTGCATAGAACAACGACAGTTATGCCGATTCTGAAGGGTGTCGGCCGCCAAAGGTTGGTAAATCTATTGTAGGGCATGTAAACCCGAAATAGATATTTTTTTTAAAAGTATCATGACTGTTTGTAGTTTATATTAACGATTTCCCCCAAAGATTCCATTATAGTGCTCAAGAGATCCTGGGTTGATTCGTCCGTAAAAGCTGCCTCCGATTGATTCGGCAGTTGGGCCATACACTGTCCCGTCAAGTACGTTGGCAGAAGTAGTATGGTTGGTGAAGTTTGAAATATCAGTATATCTGTCAATTGAGATAACATTTGCAGTAAAGTCTGCATCAGTAAATGAACTTGATCCTCCAATATTTAAAACTGCATGGTGTACATTAGGTGCAGTTCCACCGAAAGAAATAACTCCAGGAAAAGATATTGTTCCAGTAACAGCGTCTGTGCTGAAATTTATATTTATATTTGATGTACCATCCTTGAAGCTATAGGCGTTGCCATTGGTATCAACATAAGACCCCTTAGCTTTGCCGACGTACGATGCAGTAAACGTTAAGCCATTTACATATGCCGCAGGGGTAGCTTCTCCGGCGATCCACATAGAGTAAGGGATATGGGTGTGATACATATCGTTGTCAGCTTCTTTATAACTTGCTTCCCAATACCCCCAAGTGGCATAATTCGCCATTTTGTCGTCCGGGTTTGTAGTGAATAAATAATTACCATATTGATTTAATGAGACATCTAATGTTCCGTCAGTATTTTGGTCAACACATGCTGAACCAGCGCCAGCTGTGCAGCCGACTATTGCGGCAAAGTGATCATCAAAGACATAACCTGAACCACCTTCTCCAACTCTTACGTTCAAAGCTTTTTGGTTAACTATCATATCTTTTGCTTTCATGTCGCCCGTAATTGTACCGGCACCCCTATCAAGAGTCATACTTAAATAGTCACTACTGTCAGAGACGAACATCCTGCGGTCAAGATTAGGATCCTGAACGTTTTCTGAAATGCCAACCACATAACCCTTCCAGAGGGACGTGTTTTTGGGTACTTCTTTGTCAATCGGATCATGGTCAACAGCTCGAGAGGTAGTTGCTGCAAGGTTCCAGGATCCCTCAGAAGGGTTTCCTGGAACATAAAGGCTATAGTCGGTACCTGTTAAAGTCATGTCAAAAAGTTCATAGTTTGCACCAAGAAAATTTCCGCTGCCAATATTGCCAAACAATGCAGAGACATTATCCGTGGTGTCGCTAGGGTCACCACCATCAGCACCAAAAGCATTGATATCTTTAAGGCTCATTGTCTCAGGATCAACGGTGCCAAAGAAAAAAACGGGAGATCCTCCTGGTTGGTTGGGGTCAGTCTCAAACATCATTCCAAGAGCCTTTTTTGAGTACCAATTCACTTCCATGAATAAATTGCCAGATATGGTATCGCCAGAAGCCGTTTCTGCTCCGAGAAAAGTCCCAAGATACTCAGTCAATCCATCTGTCGGCAGACTTGTTGGTTTGACAGATGGATCACCTGTTAAAAGTTCTGGTTGATAGTCAAAAAAAGAATCCGTTGGTGGCGGAGGGGCGTTAAATGTATCAATGGGAACTGGTGGAGGTGGCAAAAAGGTCATGTCTGTGTTCGGCATAAACGTCATGTCACCACCAAGAAGAAAATCACCACCACCATCAAGTGGGGGAAGCATGCCCCCGTCAGTTACAAAAGCCATATCTCCACTTGGTGGTGGCATCATCCCATCTGGAGGAGGCAAGCTTCCTTCTGGTGGTGGAGGCGTTGATCCAACTGGAGGCGGCGGCACGTTTCCCTCGGGTGGCGGAGGATTTGATCCATCAGGAGGGGGTTGATTCCCATCTGAAGAAGTGTTTTCTGGTGGTTGCTCTCCATCTAAAGTAGGTTGTAATTCATTTGATTGCGGGGGTTGGTCACCTTCAGGTGATGGATCTCCTTCGGCTGGATTTTGTGTTCCGTCGTGTTGTTCATCTCCATCAAGTGGGGCTTCTCCTTCTTGTGGTTTTTCAACTTCGGCAGACCCTTCTTCTCCTGGTTTGCCATCCTCAGATGGTGGTTCATCTGTAACATCTTCTCCTTCCGGAGGTCCTTCACCGTTTGGTCCCTGTTCTGCATCCTTTGTCTGATCGTCATCACCTTCCGGGGAATCGTTCTTCTCTCCGTTTGCCCCAGTTTCTTGCCCATCGTCGGGAGGATCTTCCTTGTCTTGATCATCAACTTCCCCGGTCAAAGCGTCATTAATTACGGCCATATCTGTAGCACTGAATTTTACTGGTGGTAATGGTGCCTGGTTTAAGCCTGGGACATGGGTGCCATAGCCTGGTTGTGTAATGGCGACAGAACCAGCATTGTTAAAAATGTCAACGCCAATGCCAGCCTGAAAAACTACTGCAAGAGCATTGTCTGTAACAGTGCCTGTAAAGCTTGATCCACGTATTCCTATGGTTGCAGAAGGGGTTTCGGTTGTGAATGTTTTTGGTGAAAATTTGGCCAGTGCTCCACCCATTATACGAAAAGTACCTTCTTTGACAGTGGTTTTCAAAGCTCCAGACTTTTCAGAAGCATCCCAGCGGTATTCAGAAATTTTCATCTCAGTTTTGCTGGCCAGACTGATAATGCTGGAATCTTTAAACAAGAGTTGAATTTTGCCACGCCTCCCTGTGATTATCGTATCTTCTTCGAAGATCGGGGACTTAACTGAAAGTTTGCGCGAAACGCCAGTCTGGTCAATAGCCACAACTTCCCCTCGAGTTGCAACGACAGTTGCAGCGTTAAATTTTTCTTCAGCTGATACACAGTCAAAAAAAAGTAAGTAAAGTACTAAAGAAAATAAAAATAATAGTTGTGCTTTCATTATTTAAGGCCCTCCGTTTTATTGGCCTTCTGAATATGTAGTTTAAAATCCCAAGCTTAAAAGAGTTGCTGTAACATTCTTCCTATAAGCATATGTATTTATGTTAGAGTGTGCATCTGTATATGTGTGGCTTATTTGGAGGTTGATATTTCTACTCTTGTCCTTTGATTGCCAGACAAGTTTAGTAAGCCCTATAGCTGTGGCATCAATCACGTCTGAGCGGCCCTCTGTATCGCCAGATTTTACAGCACCATACTTTGTGGTTTTGTCCTCGTAACTTGCAAATAAGGTAAAGTTTTTAGGTAGTATCCGATCGTAGCGAAGAGCCCATTTGTGCCGGTCGTAACTCCAGTGACCAAGGTGGGCATTTTCGTTTTCCTTCATCAAGGTGAATGTGAAGCGATTGTCTCCAATGGTGTATGATGGACTCAAGCTAAAATTGATATTTGTAGCATTTTTCGAGTTGTCACTGGGTTTTGAATATTTTTTCTTCTCTAAAACAAATGAAGAGCTGAGCATGAATTGTGGCCCATGAACATAGGTGAGAGACGCGCCTACATTGCTTGGCTGAACATACTCATCAAAACCTAACGTCAGATTGTTTATTGATGCATGTAAGTCAAAGAGGAAATTACTTGACTGAAAGGCTGGGCCGGTGCTAATTCCGTAGTAAGTGATGTCTAGATCTTTATAGTCGTCATAGAAGTTGTTGAAATTAGTAAATGTTGTTTTCCAGGAATAAGGTTTATCCTCAAATTTATAAATATGACTTATAGCAAATGTATTTGTGTAAATTTGATCATTGACTGGTTCGGAAGAAACATTGAGGGAAATACTGCCAGCTGCTCCGGAAAAATTGAGTAAAAAATCCCCAGGTGCTGACCTGACATTGTCGTCATAGTTGATTCCTGCTGAGAAGATCCCTGTAAAGAAGTGACGCTTCTCTGTGGCGGCAATTGCTGATAAAAAAAACTCAATATTTTCTCTTACCTGCTTGGGTGGATTTGAAGCCTGTACTTCGTAAAAGTATTGTTTGGCGACTTGAAATGCGTTTAAACGCATGTGGCAACGAGCAATTTCGAGTTTAATTCGTATTGCATTTGGATCCATAATTAAAATGCGGTCAAAGGCCATCAGGGCATTTTCATAATCACCCATCTCAAATGCGGCCCTGCCAAGAAAGAAGCTGACGTTTAAGTCCGTAGGGTCCGACATAAATGCCTGGTGTAAGGCGAGGTAGGCTTTTTCATACTCCTTGTTCTGGAAAAACAGCTTACCTTTTTCTAATGGGCTTATCTCTGCAAACTCTATAGCAAAGGCAGGTGCAGATACGTAGAACAAAATGGTGAGCAGGATGGCGATCTTTTTCATTGTATCCCTTGGGAATATGCGGTTTTGTCTTTTATATTGATACATACACAATAATTCTACTGTAAATCGGGATCGTAATACAAATAAATAATGAGTAGCTGGTATTTGATTTTTAAGGACAATGAGAGCTAACTCTGGAAAATGTATCTGTCGTGTACTTGACAAAATAATTTATTGTGGTATTAATCTCTGTTTCTTTGTTTGATGTTGAAATGTTTCCCAGCCGGTGCCGAGAGGTTGCTTTCTGGGTAAAAAAAATGATTTTGTGGAGGAATTTATGTACGCGATTATTCGTACCGGTGGAAAGCAGTATTACGTATCACCTGGAGATCGCCTTCGGGTTGAAAAACTCGCTGGCAATGTAGGCGACAGTATTGATTTAAATGATGTGTTGATGGTTGTTGACGGTGGTGATGTTAAGATTGGTCAGCCGGTTATTGACGGGGCCAAAGTCAGTGCCAAAATCGTTGAGCAGGATCGCGCCAAAAAGGTTCTGGTCTATAAGAAAAAACGTCGCAAAGGCTATGAAGTGAAAAATGGCCACCGTCAACATTATACCGCCCTGATTATAGGGGATATAAGCGCCTAACTAGCGCTGACTGGTACATTAAATAAAATAGATTTTGATTATAAAAAGCACGAGGTAGAGTAATGGCACATAAGAAAGCTGGCGGTAGTTCCAGGAACGGTAGAGATAGTGCAGGACAGCGACGTGGAGTTAAACGATTCGGTGGACAGATTGTTAGAGCAGGAAATATCCTGGTTCGACAATTAGGCACAAAGATTCATCCAGGTACAAATGTCGGATGTGGTAGAGATTATACATTGTTTGCCATGATTGACGGTGTTGTGACTTATGAGAACTTCGGTCAGGGCCGGAAAAGAGTAAGTATTTATCCTGTTGAAGCTGCCGCATAATCGATTTTAAGTTTATAGGCCCCTTGTTTGGGAACCTTCATTCGGAAAGATGATGGCAGGTTACATCGCTCTTTCTGTTGATGGTTCTTGGTGAGTGTCCAGGTATATTGTGAGGGTTGCAAAATAACGCAGCCCTCATTTTCTTTTTTTATTCCCCTTCTAAATTATAATGGCAACATAGCTATGGCGTTCATCGACGAGACAAAATTTTTTGTCAAAGGGGGAGATGGCGGGCGTGGCTGTGTTAGTTTCAGGCGCGAAAAATTCGTTCCCCTTGGGGGGCCTGATGGTGGAGACGGCGGTGACGCTGGCTCTGTCTATCTGGTTGCCTCAAAGCGGCTCCGCTCTCTTCTTGATTTTAAACAGCGTTCACATTTTATTGCCAAAAATGGTGGCCATGGTGTGGGTAAAAAAATGCATGGCAAGGGCGGAAAGGATATTTACGTATCCGTCCCCCTTGGTTCTGTAATCAAAGACGCCGACACCAAAGAAATACTTGTAGATATGATTGAGGATGGGCAGGAGTTTTTAGCTGCTCAAGGTGGTCATGGCGGCCGAGGCAATGTGCATTTTGCCTCATCCCAGAATCGTGCTCCGCGCCGAGCTACGGCTGGAACACCAGGTGAAGAACGCTGGCTCTATATCGAGTTGAAGCTGCTTGCTGATGTTGGTCTTATTGGTTTGCCTAATGCCGGCAAATCCACCTTGCTCTCAAAACTCTCAGCAGCAAATCCGAAAATTGCTGCATACCCATTCACAACCCTTGAACCACAGTTGGGGATGCTGCAGTTTGATCATATTGACCCTCTTGTGATTGCTGATATACCAGGTTTGATAAAAGGTGCTCACGAAGGTGCAGGCCTTGGGCATAAATTTTTGCGCCATATTGAGAGAACAAAGGTTCTTCTGCATGTTCTCGATGTCTCAACTGACTTTGAAACCGTATGCAGTGACTTTCTGACGATTGAAAATGAGTTGTTTCAATACAAAGAGGAGCTGGCAACGCGTCATCGTATAGTTATTTTGAACAAGATGGATGAGTTGGAGTCATCTGACCAGTTGACGAAACATCTGGCATTTTTTGCAGAAAAGAATATTACTGCTTTATCAATTTCAGCCCTTATGGGTGAGGGTATAGACGAGTTAAAAGAAAAGCTGGCAGAGATTTTTGAGTAGTTACGATGACCTTTCAAGTGAGTAGAGAAATAGGCCTGGCAGAGCGGGGCCGCCTGCTGACCGCTGTTAAGCGTGTTGTTGTTAAGGTTGGCAGCGCCATGTTGACCTGCAAGGAAGGCCTGGATATTTCGGTGATGGAAAACCTGGCGGATGATTTATGCTTTTTGCAGGAGATTGGCAAAGAGGTAATTCTGGTTTCTTCAGGAGCTGTAGCTGCAGGCAGAAAGAGTCTTGGCCTTGGTGCCAGAGCCTTAAGCATGAGAGAGAAACAGGCTGCAGCGGCCTTTGGGCAAAGCCGTTTGATGCGGGTTTACGAAGATATCTTTGCCAAAAAAAATCAGAAAGTTGCCCAAGTCCTTCTTACCCATGATGATCTGTCGAATCGAGATCGTTATCTGAATATCCGCAATACCCTTTTTACCATGTTTGACTGGGGCTTACTGCCGATTATCAATGAAAATGATACGGTTTCCGTTAAAGAGCTTCGTTTTGGTGATAACGATACCCTGGCAGCAATGGCCACAAATCTTATTGATGCCGATATCTTTATCTGTCTGACTGATGTCGACGGGTTATACACTGGCAACCCTTCAAAAGATCCGTCTGCCAGTCTTGTCTGCACTGTGGCACAGGTAAATGATGAAGTAGAGTCAATGGCCGGGCACGTCTGTGGCGCTCTGGGGACTGGTGGAATGCGCAGTAAGATTTTAGCTGCTAAAATGGTTTCTGCCAGGGGCGGTAGTTCGTTTATCGGGTATGGGAAGCAGCCCCAGATTTTGCGGCAGCTATTTAGCGGTGAACCTGTCGGAACATTTTTTCTGCCTCAGAAAGAAAAACTGCACAGCCGCAAACACTGGATTGCCTATACCTTGAGGCCCAAGGGACATCTTGTTCTTGATGATGGCGCCTGTCGGGCAGTACTGTCTGGCGGTAAAAGTCTTTTGCCTTCAGGCATTCTTGAAACGCGTGGGGTTTTCGGCATTGGAGACCCTGTCCATTGTATCGATCAAAATGATAAGCCGCTAGCTGCGGGTCTGGTGAACTATTCGTCTGAAGATATATCGAAAATTCAAGGACAGCATAGTTCTCAAATTGAAAAAACACTCGGTTTTGTTGATAGTGAGGAAATTATCCATCGTGACAATCTTGTGGTGTTCTAGGACAGCCTCTTAGCCCCTCAGCTAACGGCGAGCTGCCCTTAGCTTCTAAACAATAACCTGGAGAGTCTTATGTCGGTAAAAGAAACAATCTATACTATTGCAACTCAGGCCAAGAAAGCGGCGCGTGAAGTAGTGAAATTGTCTCCTGAGGTAAAGAATAGAGTACTCACTAATATGGCTGCTGCGCTTTTAAATCAAAAAAGCGGTATTCAGCAGGAAAACGAAAAAGACCTGGTTGCCGGTAGAGAAAAAGGTCTTTCAGCCGCAATGCTTGACCGTCTTACCCTCTCGGATAAGGTTATTGATTCGATGGTTACTGGTTTAAAGGAAGTTGCTGCCCTTGCCGACCCTGTTGGCGAAATATCGGAGATGAATAAACGGCCTAATGGTCTTATGGTTGGTCGAATGCGGATTCCCCTGGGGGTAATCGGCATGATTTATGAGTCCCGGCCAAACGTAACGATAGACGCTGCTGCACTTTGTCTAAAAGCGGGAAATGCAATTATTCTCCGAGGCGGTTCGGAGGCTATTCACTCAAATCTTATTCTTGCCCGCATCTTTCAGGAGATTCTTTCTGCGGAGGGAATTTCCCCTTATGCTGTGCAGGTCATTCCCACGACTGACCGTGAAGCTGTAAACTGTATGCTGGCTTTAGATGAGCAGATTGATCTGATTATTCCACGCGGAGGCGAGAGCCTTATCCGCTTTGTTTCGGAAAATTCACGAATTCCTGTTCTGAAGCATTATAAGGGGGTTTGTCACGTCTTTGTTGATGATTCGGCAGATATGGCTATGGCTGATAATATCATCTTCAATGCAAAGGTTCAGCGCCCGGGTGTTTGTAACTCACTGGAAACAGTCCTGGTGCATAAGGATATTGCTGAGGCCTTTCTGCCGCTGATGGCGAAGAGATTGCGTGAGGCTGGTGTTGAGCTGCGAGGCTGTGAAGCAACGTGCTCTATGCTTGGTGAGTGTAAGGCTGCCACTGAAGAGGACTGGCATGCCGAGTATCTTGATTTGATTTTGTCGGTTAAGGTGGTGGCTGGCCTTGATGCTGCCATGGATCACATTGCTCAATACGGCTCTCTGCATACAGAATCAATTATTACCAATAATTATCAGAACGCCCAGCGTTTTCTTCGGGAAGTTGACTCCTCATCGGTCATGGTCAATGCTTCAACCAGGTTTAGTGATGGCGGCCAGTACGGTCTGGGGGCTGAGATTGGCATAAGCACCACAAAACTTCACGCCTTTGGCCCCATGGGCTTAAAAGAGTTGACCACTAAAAAGTTTATTGTCTATGGCGAAGGTCATATTCGGGAGTAAGTTGAAAGACACTGAACTCATAGAAGGTGACAGTGGCCATATAGGTGAGAGGGTTGGAGTTTTTGGAGGTACTTTTGATCCTGTGCACAACGGCCATTGCGCAGTGGTCAGCCAATTTCAACAGCAGTGTTCCTTAGATTCCGTTATTGTCGTTCCATCTGCAAATCCACCCCATAAACTGTCTGCGGCGCTGACTGATTTCGAACATCGGTTTGCGATGCTCTCGCTGGCCTTTTCCAACACTCAAGATGTCTTTCTCAGTCGCTTGGAGCAGTACCGGGAAGGTCCGTCGTACACCATTGATACTCTCAGGCAGCTCAAGCGTGGTTTCGACGGCAACCGGGAGTGGTTTTTTGCCGTTGGCGAAGACACCTTGGCCGAAATTCATACCTGGAAACAGTATACAGATATTCTTGCTGAGGCCTGTGTTGTGGTATTTACTAGAAAGTTGGCATCTGCTTTTTCAGCCCACGATAGGGTTCGAGAATTTTTCCCTGGGTATCGTCTTGCTGACGACCAGCTCAGTTTTTTTGAAAACGGTATTGAAAGAATCCGGTTGCTTGATATGCCTGTAGTCGATATATCTTCAAGTCGAATCAGACAGGCGATAGTCAGAAGTCAAGACTGGTCCGAGCAAGTTCCGAAGGCAGTAGCTGCCTATATTTTAGATCACCACCTGTATATCTAGCGTATCTCAATTCCCTGATCTGTCAGGTGTTTTTTGACAGCGTCAATCGGCACTTCTTTTCGGTGAAATATGCCGGCTGCCAAAGCCGCTTCGGCTTTGGTGCATTTAAACACCTCAGAGAAATGTTCTGGTTTCCCGGCGCCACTCGAAGCGATTACCGGAATTGAAATATTGTCGCGCAGTAAATTGATCAATTCAAGGTCAAAGCCTGAGTTTGTGCCGTCTTTGTCAATGCAGTTCAGCAGTATTTCGCCGGCGCCAAGCTTCTCGCAGACTTGAGCCAGTGTCAAGGCATCCAGGTCGCGGCCTTCCCGTCCGCCCATAACCGTACACTGATACCAGCAATACTGCTCGCCTTGAGGGCCGGGAAACGATGTCTTTATTGTCTGATGTTTAGTCTCTTCGGGAGAGTTGACGTAGACCCGGCGCGGATCGACAGAGATGACCACAGCCTGCCTTCCGTAAACCACGGAGATCTGTTCAATGGAACTCTTGCCGGATTTGGTCTTGTTGTTGGCGAGGTACTCTTCAACCGCGTAGACCGCATCGCTGCCAATGGAAATCTTGTCGGCCCCTGAGCGGAAATATTCAGAAGCAACATCAAGCGAACTATACTCCTGTCCGTCTGAGGCCTTATACTCACGAATTCCACCTCCGATTGTTAATGGTACGAAAACCTGCTCTGAGGTTCGTAGCAGTACTTCAATCATTGGCTGGTCTTTTAAGGGGAAATCTCTGAAGCCGGTAATGTTCAGAAAGGTTACTTCGTCAGCCCCCTCCTGATAGTAACGATTGGCCAATTCAACAGGTTTGCCGAGGTTTCGAACTTCGCCTTCCTGCCTGACATCGTATTGGTCGCCCTTGGTCACCACAAGATCGCCCTGATCGTTTGTCCGCACGTCCAGACAGGCAATAATGCGTTTGGCAAAGCGCGTAGGTTGGGGCGAAAGTTCAATGCTGGTGTTTGAAATTGCAGATTGGTTTGCCAGAAAATTTTTCAGCAGATTAAGTCCTGCCTCACCACTTTTTTCGGGGTGAAACTGCACAGCCGCCACCTTGCCTTTTTGAACGCCACTGACAAACTCTTCCCCATAATCGGTAGTTGTTAAAATCCAGTCACGGTTGGCATCGGTAGCCATTGCCCTGAAGGAGTGAACGAAATAAAACTTTTCCTGGGCATAGCCGTTGAACAGGGGGGAAGGTTTTCGAATATTAATTCCATTCCAGCCAATTTGAGGCACGGATAGATTTGTGTGGTCAAAAAGGCCGACATTGCCGGGTATAATCCCAAGACCGGTAACTCCGGGAGACTCGTCACTCGAATCAAAGAGAGTTTGCAGGCCAAGGCAGATTCCTAGAAATGGTTTGTCTGCCTTAATGTAGGCGATCAGTGGTTCAATGAGATTAAGTCTGTTAAGACGGCTGATGGCATTACCGAAACTGCCAACTCCAGGAAAAACAAGATTTTCAGCGTTACGAATATCGTCGGCAGTAGATACATCTTTTACCGTGTATCCTAGCTTGCGAATTGCGTTACGAACACTTCGGACATTACCTGCGCCGTAATCAAGTAAGGTTATCATGAAAACACCCGGGGCCAGCAACGCCGGCAGTTAAAAAGTGATAAACAGTTTTTCGTTAATGCCATTGACAAACAACCATAAATTACAAGATAATTAAATTACCTGAGAGTGTGCATTAAAGCAAGTTTTGTGTTAGTAGGAGTTGACTTGATGCTTTGCTACCACTTTGTGGCTATCGGATTTATTACACGAAACAAGCAATAAGGCACTAACCCACTAAATAATACACTAATATTTGGCGAATTTATGGATGTAGTTGACAGTGATGGGCAGATTATTGAGCTTAACTATCGAAACGATCTGGTTGATGAACGCTTAAGTGACGAACGGTTTAACAGCCGTAAAATGTTTGATTTGTTGCCTGAGTCAATAATTGACAAACGAACCCTTAAAGTTATTGAGATTCACGACCTCTTCAAGTCCATTGATCGAACGATGACATGTGTGGGTTCGGCACGATTGTTTCACTCACTGGTAAATCCTTCCGAGTCAATTGAGCTGGTTCATGCAAAACAGGACGCATACTGCGAGTTAAAGAATAACCTGCTTTTACGCCAGGGCATTTCTGATTTTCTGGCTGAGTTTGCAAAGGGTGAAAGTGACCTGTTTAAGTATCTAAATGCCCATATGCACCCGATGCTGGCTTATGGTGACTATAAGAGGGCAATGCAGGCAATTAACAAAATGTTGGTTGATGTAAAAGGGTTGCCGCAACCGGAAACTGTCTATCTGGATTCACTTTTCAAAAGTATTTTAAATTTTAACGGTTCTCCGGTCCGTAGTCTTGTTAAGGGTCCAGTGCTCAGGACCTTGACGGGTGTTTTTTCTCGAAGCGAGAAAGGTTTCTTTACGCCTTCATGGCGTTTTGCTCCGAGGCGTTTTGGCTTAGGGGCCGTGTTGCCGGCACTGCCAGGAATCTATTTTGGTGTGGCCTGGTTCTTCGGACTGTTTCATCCAGGTTTTGCCAAAGCGATGTTTCTGCTGACGAGTTGGATAAGTGCCTTGGGCTTTATCTATGCAGCTATGATAAAACCGATGATTGATTATGAAACAGCGATACTGCCGGTGCGTAAGCGCTTATTAAGCTCGAACCATTTTTCTTCGGCAATTGAAGGGGTTGCCGCCATTGACGAGCTGTTGTCTTTTGTCAAGTTCAGCGAAGATATGCCTCACCCGACAGTGATTCCAGAGGTAACCAACGAAGAGTCCCACTTTTTTGTGGCGCGGGACCTTAAGAACCCAATTCAGTGTCCTCATGACCCTGATTTTGTTGGCAATGACGTCAAGCTTACTTCGGCGAGAATGTCATTTATTACAGGGCCAAACAGTGGAGGTAAAACGACTTACTGTAAGAGTATTGTCCAAAATCAAATTTTGGCCCAGATAGGCTCCCCGGTTGTAGCCTCTGCTGCTATGATAAACATGGCGGATAGGATTACCTATCAAGCGCCTTCATTTGACTCTTTATTGGACCCAGAGGGTCGTTTTGGTACGGAGTTAAAGGTGACCCGCGATATTTTTTACTCGGTGACACCAAAAAGCCTGGCAATCCTTGATGAGATCGCCGAAGGAACGACAACGGCAGAAAAGATGACCTTTTCAGTTGATATCATGAAAGGTTTTCATGCTGTTGGCAATAATACCATGCTGGTTACCCACAGCCATGAACTTGTCGATAAATTCAGGCAGGAAGGAAAAGGACAGTACCTTCAAGTTGATTTCCATAATGGTCTACCAACCCATAAGATGGTGGAAGGAGTTTCGACTGACAGTCATGCCCTGCGGGTTGCCCAGAAAATAAATTTTTCCCCTGAAGATATGCAGAAACATCTCAAAGAAAA
>JADGBM010000044.1 GCA_015231515.1 Desulfobulbaceae bacterium | reverse complement strand
GAAGTAAGGCTCAAAAATACAACCTAAAGTATCCTGGCTCATTCCATGGCCAGTATCACTAATTGTTAATTGTATATACTTACCTTCCGAAAGGTCCTCAACTTGTGAAAAAAAGTTTTGATCAATATCCACCTCTTCTAATTGAACAGAAAGCGTGCCCTTTTCATTGAGCATGGCATGGAACGCATTTGTGCAGAGATTCATGACCACTTGATGAATTTGTGTGTTATCAGCAAGTACTGAACTGCAATTAGTGTTAATGTTTTGATGAATGTCAATGGTAGTAGGCAAAGAGCTTCTCAAAAGTTTAAGCACTTCTTTAACAATGAACTGAAGCTGTATAGGCTGGCGATCATGGTCTGTTTGCCTACTGAAGGAAAGGATCTGCTGCACAAGTTCTGCTGCCCGTCTACCAGCCTTTTTTATTTGAATCAGATTTTCATACTGTTGGCTTTCTTGTGGTGTGTCCAATAATAACCTAGGGAATATTACATCACAACACCCACCTCCTTGAACCACAAAAAAATACCTGCCTGATCGCAATTTAGGGTGTGGAATGTGGGCCAAGAGATAATGCACATCAAGAAAATTAGAGCAGGTACCAAATTATTCAAGTTCAATTTTTCGACATATTAATCTCTATGCGTTTCAAAAATATCTGCAAAGACATCAACCATTTTCTTAAAAGCCGAAAGAACATCAGGATCAAAATGATCAGGCATTGTGCGGCCATCACCCTCAGTTATAATAGAGATTGTTCTTTTTTGATCAAATCCTGGTTTATAGGGCCTTACGCTGCGAAGGGCATCATACTGGTCGCAAATATTCATTATCCTGGCAACAAGCGGTATCTGATCCCCATTGAGTCCCCTTGGGTATCCATTGCCGTCCCAACGCTCATGATGGCATCCGGCTATATCAAAAGCCATTTTCAGAAGTGGAGAATCGGAACCTTCAAGAATTTTTGCGCCAATCTCAGCATGAGTCTTCATAATATTCCATTCTTCGCCATCAAGCGGCCCCTTTTTAAGCAAAATAGCGTCTGGCATGGCCACCTTACCAACATCATGCATGGGTGAAGCATAAAAAATTGAATCGCAAAACTCTTTATCCATACCCATTCGTTGAGCAAGTTCCTTGGTATAAAAGCTGATGCGCTTAATGTGTGCGCCGGTTTCTTCATCTTTATATTCAGATGCAAGAGTCAATCGATAAACGGTTTCTATATATCCCTTATGGAGCTGCCTTGTTCGCTGGTCTACCAATTCCTCTAAATGCACCGTATGGAAATGAAGGTTCATTTGATTCCGTACCCTGGAAATTACAATTGGTGGGTTGATTGGCTTAGAAATATAATCTCTAGCACCGAGTTCCAGCCCCTTAGCTTCATCTATTTTCCCGTCCATGCTAGTAATAAACAAAATCGGAATGTTTTTGGTTTTATCACATGACTTTAGTCTCCTACAAACTTCGTACCCATCCATTTCAGGCATAACTACATCAAGTAGAATCAAATCAGGCGGGGATGTTTCCACAAAATCCATACATTCCTTGCCCGATTTAACCTGTACGGTTTTAATTCCCTCATTATCAAGAACTTTAGCTAATAATCCTCGTGAAAAATCATCATCATCAACTAAAAGGCAACTAAAGGTATTTGTCACTAGATAGCTCTTATATTCTATTTCCATCTATTAAAGTTCCGGGGTCGAATTGTTGTTCTAAAGTCTGACATATTTATAAAGTTCTTTTACTAGATAATCAATAAATTCAGAATGATAGCTAATAGCTAATGGTTTGGCAAGCATTTATAAGTAGAACTGTTGGCCAGTTTTCTTAATGTTTAACAGATCATGAATTGTTAAAGAAGGCCAGATAGCCCTTTTCTTAACACCCTGAGCTGTTCGCTCAAAGCATGTTTTAAATCCTCCATCTCTCGCACTTGCTTATGTTCAATTCGATTCGCAAGATTTGCAAAACAATTGAGCCCCATATTATTCAAAACACCTTTTATGCTGTGGGCTGCACGGCTTAGTGAATCTAATTCACCCAGAATAATTGCTTCTTCTGCATTGTTCAATTCTTCGACCAAAGATTTTTGGGCCTTCTCCAGCATCACGTCTATATGCTCAATAGGGATCCCATACTTCTCGACAAGATGTTTACGAACCTCTTCAGTTTTTACAAGCTCACACTGTCCACCCCTTTTTTCTTCTTTTTGAGTAGAGCCAATTGTCTCTTTGTGCAGCAAATTTTTGCCAGTAACTCGAGCGATTACTTGAAGAACCTCCTCTGGTTGGAATGGTTTTGTAACATAATCATCCATGCCGACGTCAATACATTTTCTTCGATCACCGGCCATGGCATTTGCTGTCATGGCAACAATTGGTATCCGCATCCCTCTTATACTGTTTTGGACACGAAGAAGCAGCTTATGGTGGGTTTTCGAAGAAATATCTGCTTTGCTTTCACACTTTCTTATGAACATGGTGGTTTCAATCCCATCTAACTCCGGCATCTGGATGTCCATTAGAATTACATCATAATTGCCTTCGGTCAGCTTTTCTAAAGCCTCTATGCCATTTTTAGCACAAATTACTGTATGACCTTCCTTTGCTAGTACTATTTGGGCTAGATCTCGGTTGAATTGATTGTCCTCAACAAGAAGAATATCCAATGGTGGTAAAAATAATTTTCCAGACACATTAGGAGACTTACTTTGAACTAAACTTGGGTCACATTTTAAGTAACGAGCTGTGAAGAAAAACGAGCTACCTTTACCTAATTCACTTTCTACCCATATTTTTCCATCCAACAATTCAGTGATCTTTTTAGAGATTGCCAAACCAAGTCCTGTTCCACCGAATTTTCTTGTCACACTGCTATCTACCTGGGCAAACTTATCAAAGATATGATTGTGCTCCTTTGGAGGTAAACCAATGCCTGTATCTTTGACACAAAACTGGAGAACAATTTCATTTTCATCGTGAGATACTTCTTCCACTTCAATGCTGATCCCACCAGTTTCAGTAAACTTAATTGCATTACCAATTAAATTAAGTAGAATCTGACGCAATCTATATTCGTCACCCAGTAATGCCGTATGTAACCCGACAGGTAGGTGATATTTTTTTAATTCTAAAGCTTTTTCCTGGGCTTTAACTGCTAGGGTTTGGGTAGCTGCAACTAATACACTATCTAAGTCAAAAGGTACCTCATCCAAACTAATTTGGCCTGCTTCAATTTTAGAAAAATCCAGGATGTCATTAATCAGGGCAAGAAGTGCTTCTGCGGACTGCTGCACTATTTCTAAATATTCACGTGGTTCTGGACTACTGACCGATTCAAGAGCCAGTCGATTCATCCCTAAAATGGCATTCATTGGCGTTCTGATTTCATGACTCATGTTAGCAAGGAACTCGCTTTTTGCATGATTTGCATCCTCAGCCGCTTTTTTAGCCAGTTGAAGTTCTGCAGTACGTTCTTCTACTCTCGCTTCAAGTTTTCCATGGGCTTCTCGCAATTCCTGCTCTGCTTGCAAGCGGTTCTGGTTTATCCTGTAGCTGTGAATGATAATGGCACATATTGCTAAAAAGGGCTGAAGAAACGTGACAATCTTTTTATCATATCCGCCTGGACGATTAGCAATACCCACCATGCCAATAAATTTATCGCCATGGAAAAACGGCAGCGCCATAAATTTATTCAAAGGAGGATGTCCTTCTGGAAGGCCTCCCCGCCTATGGTCGGTAGCTGGATCATTAGAAATAACCGCCTCCCCAGTGTTCAATACAGTTCCAAAAAGGGTCTTAAGGTTACGAAATTCCATGCCGGTGGGAGAATTTTTTTCAAAAAAATCACTAGTCTCCTCATTCCATGCAATATTTGTAATCGCGTGGGTTTTTAGATATGGAACACCTTGGTCGGTATGATGAACCTCTCCGATATAACCATATTCACTCTTGGTTAACAAAAGAAGGTCACGGAGAAGATCTTCGAACAACTTTTCAACCTTGGTTTCGACAATGAACTGTGATTGGGCTCGATTAATGGACCCTAATAATTCACGATTAAGACTAAGCTCATCGGTTCGGTACCGCACCTGCTTTTCAAGGTCATCTTGATACTTACTCAGCCTCTCCTCAGTTTGTTTTCGTTTGCTGAGTTCTTCCTTAAGTTTTTTCAAGACATTACGTTCACGGATAACGCGGTTTATTTTCGCTTGAAACTCTTCTTTAAGAAATGGTTTTGTAATGTAGTCGATAGCCCCGGCATTAATTACATCCATATAGCTGTATTCCCCAGTGAATCCGGTTGATATAACAACATCAGTTTGAGGACATTTTTTTTTGATATGTTTAAGGAGTTGCAGGCCGTCCATATTGGGCATTTTTATGTCAGTAATAACAATATCGAAAATTGAATTATGTATTTGTTCAAGAGCATTAAGTCCATCTGTTGCCGTTGATATTTCATACCCAAAGGATTCCAGATAAATGTGCATGTTATCTAACAGATCCAACTCATCTTCAACTATGAGTAATCGTGTTTTCATATCAATAGTCCCTGGTACGAATTTCTAATCATATCTTCAGCTTTTGGCTAAAACTGATGTGTTATAAAACTGGCAAGGCATCTTTCGTCGGGTGATAGCCAGTTTTGCATAACGATTCATACATCATTTGTCGTCTAAAACTTGACGGATCAACTTGGCAATATCTTTTTTTGAGATGGGTTTATAAGCAAACCCGTTAATACCAAGAGCGTTAGCTTTCTTTTCATCCATCTGAGTGCTATACCCGGTACAGAGAATGATGGGAATCTCAGGTCGAATTGACCTGATTTCCTTCACCAATTCTTCACCAGAGAGAGCAGGCATAATCTGGTCGGTTATAACCAGATCATAGCTTTCAGGCGCGGCCTTAAACGATTGTAACGCTTCACTGCTACTGGTTTTCACTTCGACTTGATACCCGAGCCTTCCAACCATTTCAGATCCCATCTCAGCATACATCTCTTCATCATCAACAAAAAGAATGCGTTCTGAACCGCCAATGACCTTGTCGGATGAGTCAGGAAGGACGGCAGAGGGTTCTTCTGTTACCGGGAAGTAAAGATGAAAGGTCGTCCCCTCACCAATCTGGCTGTCCACAGTAATGGTACCCTTATAATTTTCCATGATTCCTCTGACAATGGCAAGCCCCATGCCGGTGCCTTTTCCTACTTCTTTGGTTGTGTAGAAAGGATCAAATATTTGATTCATGATATTTTTACTCATGCCGCAGCCATTATCGGCAAAGGATAATTTCACATATTCACCAGCCGGCAGCATATTTTTCAGTGACAAATCACCTTCCGGTAAGGTCACCTGATCCAGCTTGACTGTAATGATTCCTTTTTCTTTCATGGCCCATGAGGCATTGGCACAGAGGTTCATGACTATCTGCTGGATTTCAGTTGGATCAACAAGAGCCTTGCTTCTGTCATCAGCGATAATAAGGTTTAGGTCAATTGAGGATGGCAGCGAAGCCTCAATGAGTTTGATGGTTTCCTTGATGAGCGGTTTGAGCAGCAGAGGGGTGCATTTGTGCTGAGACTGTCTGCTGCAGGCCAGAATCTGTTTCACGAGATCCCTTGTCCGGTATGATGCTTTAATGACCTTATCGAGCTGGACTTTGGCAAAACTATCTGCCGGCACATCATCGCGTGCCAGCTCAGCGCATCCCATAATAACACCGAGCATATTATTGAATTCATGGGCAATCCCCCCCGCCATAGTTCCGACTGCCTGCATTCTTTGTGCCTGGCGTATCTTCTCTTCGTTGTTGACCTGTTCTGTTATGTCCTTGGCAACGTGTACTAAGGTTACCGCATGCCCGTTGACATCCGGCAGCGGAGTTGAGGTAACCATAAGGGTCTTATTGAGCCGCTCGTGGGTGATCATTTCAGTATGGCACTCTTTATCTGATAAGGTATCCACTACAGGACAATGCGGGCATGGCTCCGAAGTTCCTCGGAAAAGCTCGTAGCATTTTTGGCCGATTATTGTGTCATGTTCCATTCCGAAAAACCGGCTGGTAGCCTTGTTGGCCTGCAAGATCCGCATGTCCTGGTCCTGCAGGGTGATGATGTCGCTTATGGAGTCAAAAGTCTGCTCCCATTCATTCTTGGCCTTTAAGAGCGCATCTTCAGCCTTTTTACGCTCGGTAATATCTGTAATCACAATCCTGAATTGGCCGGATTCCCCGTCAATATAACCTTGAACAGTGCTTTTCAGTTGCCCATGAAAAATTGTCCCGTCTTTCTTGCGCATACGCAGTTCGGAGGTCTGGGGGGCTTTGGTCTCAAGAAGTTTTTTACGGCACCGGTAATAGATATCCTGGTCATCAGCAATGATAAAGGCGGAAATGGGCTGCTTTAAAAGAATTCCTTTGGCAACGCCCAGCATATCAGCAGCAGTGAGGTTGGCTTCAACAATGAGTCCCTTATCGCTCACGGTCAGGTAGCCGATCGGGGCGAAGTCATACAGGTCGGTGATCCTGTTGCGGGATTGTTCAAGCTTAAGTTGCGTCTTCCTCAGGTCCTCATTCTGCAATTCCAGTTCGATCTGGTAGGTGTTCAGTTCCTCCACCAGTTTCTTCACATCTTCCTGGGACAGGGCTAAGGCATCCTGCGGGGCGGTCATGAGATACCCATGCGCCCGCTTTCGCAGTTTGGCAAACTTGTCCGTGGCTGATCCAGTATCACTGGTCATAGTGCCCTCCTGTAAGCTTGGCTATTGTCTCTGTATCCAAACGGCTGAGCTGTTTTTTCAGGATATGGCTTGTGTATTTTAAAAGCTGCGCAGGCATTTTATCCGGTGGCAGAATATAGTCCACCAGACCTGTAGAAATGGCACTGGCGGGCATTAGTTGATTAAGTTCTAAAAAACTTCATCATATTTTCGGTATCTTGAAAACAATTGTTACAGTCAAAAACTATCTTATTACAGACTATCAAATTAAACGCTGAATGTGAAATTAAATACAGGCAAGAGAAAAAGGTCAAATGGATTTGCCCCTTCACTGACCAGAACCACACCGTTGCTCACCATGTTCTGAGCATCGACAACCCCATATTATCTTTCTTGACTCTTCTCACTTTTTCTTCATATCATCATTTCAATTATCTGTTTTTCTTGACTTCGACATAAAAACGAGGGCGAAATTGACATGCGGGGTAACTATAATGGCCTGCCGGCAATGCACGGTGGGTGCGCACGGCCGAATTGTGCTGGCAATAAACACAGAAAACAACTGTATGGCGCCGGCCCGGTTGTAGTTGATCTGCCAAGCCGTTTGGAGATATTGGGCGAGAGTTTTGCCAAGGCCTTTGAAAAAAAAGGCCTGATATTCGCCATGATCCTGCGCCCCTGTCTGCCGCGGCACATTAGGGTCGGCAGCCCCGAGATCTTTTCCATGCTGGATTACATAGCACAATATGTTCTGTACTTTACCTGCAGCGGGGTCGTTGTCTTTGATGCGGCTGAAGAAAGTGGCTGCGGCAACATGAGCGTGGTGCGGTTTGTGTTCAGCACATCAACTCATGGTATTCCGGAGCCAGCTGCAAAAAAGGCTTTTCTACTGAGAAAGAAAACGTATCCGTAGGAATTTTTCATGACTAATGTAAGAAGTTTCAAAGCAGGTAGCATTTTCACAAAGTTTCACTCAAAGAGAACAACCAGAAGATGAGAAAAGTTGACAGCAAAGTCGCCACAGAGGAGATCCTCCAAAACATTGAGCGTAGAGACCTTATCAAGGCAAAAATAGTCCTTACCTATTTTGATCATTTTGACCTGGAATCTCAGAGGCGGATTCTTTATAAACTGTGTAAGTGTGATGATGACCTGGCCATTATTCTTCTTGTTTCCCTTGCAACCTCACACCCTCAAGTAATCGAGTTCTACCCGACTCTGATTGAAACAATTCTTGCCAAGGCCCTCAACAGTCCAGATACCGTCGTGCAGCAGATAAAGAATCCCTCTGTTGAGCAGATTTACTATATCCAGTTGGCTGGCAGCATCCGCCTGCAGCAGGCAACACACCCCCTTTTGCATCTTCTTACAAACACAGATGACGTAACAGTACTGCAGACGGCACTCGAATCTCTTGGTGCCATAGGTTCTCACGAGGCAGTTGCGGGCATTGCCGCGTTTATGGGAACCGATAACCAGCCACTCTTACTCACTGCTATTCAAGCGCTTGGTGAGATTGGCACTCCAGATGCCATTGGCCTCCTTGCTCAAGGACTTGGCAGAAATGAGAGCACTGACTGCTTTATCCTGGATGTTTATGGAGCCGTACAGGATGAAACAGCTCTCCACCGACTGAACAAAGCCATGATTACCGGCAGCGCGCCTCTCAGGAACTACAGCAAGGAGATATTAAGCAGCATTGGGGCAAAGGCAGTTCCTCTGCTTACAGAAAATCTGGAGATCAGTGATGTGGACCTACAGATTCACTCTTTGAACCTCTTGCAGGAGATCGGAGACAAAGCCGCCCTGCAGCCAATACGCAACCTGATAAACAGCCAGCCAAAAAACGCTAACGTTCGATTTGCCGCTTATGAGGCCCTGGCAAGCCTACCCCGCCGAACTGGAGACTATGTCCTTGCTGGCGGCCTCAATGATCCGGTGGAAGATGTCAGGCTGGCTGCAGCCCAGGCCATTGATCATAATCTGGATAAAATTCTGCTGACAGGCATCAAAAACATGGTCAGCAGAGGTGACGCCGAAGCAGCTCAAATAATTAAGGCAGTGATCAATGCCAAGGCCCAAAATCTCTATATGGGCTTAATAGAAGTCCCTTTTTTCCAAGAAGTTGCGGGTGAGTACCTTGCCACAAAGGCTCACCCTGACATTAAAGGCCTCTTTGTTGCGTTGCTCCAAAGACAAGGTAGGGATGACATCGCAGAACTCATTTTCTCACGTGCTGCCGCCGCTCAAAAGAGTCAATTGCACGGCAAGATATGCGCGGTTGATGATTCAAAGATGATTCTCAATATCTATCGTAAAATTCTCCATGATATTGGCTATGAGCCTGTGCTTTTCGAGTATCCGGCAGAGGCGCTGAACTGGCTCCAAGGTGAGAAGCCCCTTGCCGTTTGTACAGACTTGAACATGCCGGAGATCACCGGCATTGAGCTGACCAGAAAGGTGAGAGAGAAGTATGGCAAGCAAGAGCTGCCTATTATTATGGTAACAACCCAAGACGATGCACAGGACCACCAGTTGGCCTCTGATGCCGGGGTGAATGCTGTTATGGGGAAACCCTTTGATGTTGAAAAATTGCAGTACCTACTCAATCAACTTCTCGTAGGGGAAAGGAGAAATGGACATGGTTGAAAGAGAAATGACCATTCTGGTCATTGAGGATGAACTGTTCTCCAGGGATCTGTTGGTCAATATACTGGAAGGCTTTGGTTACCGTGTCCAGTCGGCGATATGTGGTGAGACAGGCAGAGAGATCGCCGGCAATGAACCCCCTGACCTCATTCTGCTTGATATTATCATGCCGGGCGAAGACGGTTTTGAGACCTGCGGAAAATTAAAGGCACACTCTGCCACCAGAGATATTCCAATAATATTCATCTCAGGCAACAACGATATACAAAGTAAGGTCAAAGGCCTCTCCATTGGCGGCTGGGACTATATCACCAAGCCCTTTCAGCCGGATGAAGTCAACGCCAGGGTGCGTAACTGTCTTAAACTTCGTTTCGCCTATCAGCAGATTATCAGGGAGCAGGCCATGCGGCTTCAACAGATGCATGAAGCACAGCAGGCTATCCTGGTCAATCCGGCGGAGATTCCGGAGGCCAACTTTGCTGTTTATTACCTGCCGGTCTTGGAAGCGGGTGGTGATTTTTATGACGTTTTTCGCATTGCCAAGGGGATACATGGGTATCTGGTGGCTGATATCAGCGGGCATGATTTGTCGGCCTCCTTTGCCACTTCAGCGCTCAAGGCCCTTGTCCGTCAGAACGCATCAATTCTTTATGCACCGAATGAAACAGTGCATGTGATCAACCAGATCCTCACGTCAATTTTTCAAGAGGGACAACATCTGACCGCTATTTATGCGGCCCTCAATCGAGTGCACAATGTCTTGGCAGTGGTGAATGCCGGGCATTTGCCTATGTTGTTTATGCCGCAACAAGGAGAACCTTATTGGGTCGAGGCAAACAGCGATATTTTAGGGATATTTGCTGATGCCTTTTTTGAGACCAGGACACTTTCAGTAAGTGCTGGCGACAGGTTTTACCTGTTTTCAGACGGTTTGGTTGAATCATTTATCGAGCCGCAACGGACCCGCACACAAGGTATGGATGGATTCAGGCAGGCTGCCATCTTGAGCAGGCAACAAACTATAACGGAGGCCACTGCGACAATAATCAAAACCTTTTCACCGGCTGGACATACCTTTGATGATGATGTCTTGCTTTTAGGGGTGGATATCTAAATGTCAGGGCGCTACAATAAAACAAAGATGAACTCTGGTGTTCATATTGCCATGTCAGCCCAGCTTGACAACATTGATAGGACCTGCCACGATGTAGATATCTGCCTCAGGGAGCTGCAGTTGCCAGATTTGTCCTTTGATATTCAACTTGGTGTACGCGAGGCGCTTACCAATGCGGTTAAACATGGTTCACAAAATGATCCCAGTAAACAGATTATCTTCCAGATCAACAAGCAGGAAAATAAAGTGGTCATTATGGTGAAAGATGAAGGGTGCGGTTTCGTTCCTTTTGGAACCAAACCGCCCAAAGAGGGGCCTCTGTTATGCTGTGGTCGAGGCCTTAACATCATGCACCACTACTTTGACAAGGTTACCTTTAATGAACGAGGCAATGAAGTGGTATTGGTGAAAGGAATATGAGAGATTCCAAATAAAGAAGGAGAACACTATGAGCAAAGTGACAAAAGATGGAGACAAGGTGGTTGTTAAGCCTAGTCAGGATATTGTGGCTTCTATAAGCAAAGATTTTAAGGGGGAGTTAAAAGGACTTCTTGACGGTGGGGCGAAACAGATGGCGGTTGACCTTGGGAAGGTGAAGATGATCGATTCCTCGGGTCTGGGCGTGCTCATTGCAGCCCATAATTCACTGCAAAAGCTGGGCGCCAGTCTTGAACTGCTTAACGTTTCGGATGATATTCGGAAATTGCTGCAGAATATGCGGCTGGATAAACATTTCATCCTTCAATAAATTTTTGAAAAAAATGGAGATAGGCTATGGCCGGAATAATCGAAGATGAAACCTTGCAGATGTACGTTCAGGAGTCCAAAGAACATCTGGAAGACATCGAAACCGACCTTCTTGAAGTTGAGCGGCAGGGAGAAAATGTTGATGAGGATCTGATCAACAAAGTTTTCCGGGCTGCTCATTCTATTAAGGGAGGAGCTGGTTTTCTCAACTTGACCAATACCAAGGAACTGGCCCACAAAATAGAGAACGTTCTTGATATGATTCGTAACAGGCAAATGGTTCCTACATCCAGCATCATCAATACAATCCTGGTGGCCTTTGATCGTCTTGGTGAACTTCTGAACAATGTGCTTGAAAGTAATGAGATGGAAATTACTGAACATGTTGTGGCCTTGACCGGTCTGACAACCAGCTCATTGCCGGAAGAGGAAAAAGAGAGTGTCGATACTCTGATAGAAATAAGCCATAAAAAGGTCCCGGTTACTTTTTCACTGACTGAGTTTGACCTCAAATTTGGTCGGCAGGGCGGCAAGATTATCTACATCTTTGACTTTGATCTGATTAAGGATGTGGAGCGACAGGGCAAAACCCCCCTTGATCTTCTCAAACTGCTCGAAGATGGAGGTGTTATCCTTGATCTTGTAGTCTCAATTGCCGTGGTAGGTGATCTGAATGATGATGAAATTTCCACCCGGCTGCCGATGTATGTTCTTTTCAGCACTATTATTGAAGAAGATCTGGTTGGCAGTGTTTTTGGACTTGAGGATCAGTGTATCCATATCGTTCCGGATGGCCCGGATGTGTCAAAACCTATTGAGGAACCTGTAGACTCTACTGAAGATGCAAGGCCTCAGGAAGCTGACGCTGTCCGGGTAATTGAACAAGAGAAACCAGTCGAAGAGGTTCCTGCGCCGGCTCCTGCTCAGCCAGCGATTCCGACTAAGAAATCATCAGCTAAGGCAACTGTGGCCAAGAAAAATTCAGAAAAACCGGCAATTGCTCAACCTGACACCCTGCGAGTCGGTGTCGCCGTTCTCGACCAGTTGATGAACCGGGCTGGGGAACTGGTATTGGCCCGCAATCAGCTCATCCAGGCTATTTCCACCGGCGACAAACAGATAGTTGCCGCAGCCGGTCAGCGTATCGACCTGGTCACCTCCGAGTTGCAGGAGACCATTATGCAGACCAGGATGCAGCCGGTGGGCAATATCTTTAACAAGTTTCCCCGTATTGTCCGGGACATGGCTAAGGACCTCGGCAAAGAGATGGAGCTGGAGTTAGAAGGCCAGGGGGTTGAACTTGATAAAACAATTATCGAATGCCTTGGCGATCCTCTGACCCACCTGGTGAGGAATTCCGCCGACCACGGCATCGAAAAGCCAGATATTCGCAAGAAGAAGGGAAAGAATCCCACGGGAAAAATTCTGCTGCGGGCCTTCCATGAGTCGGGCCAGGTGATCATCGAAATTCATGATGACGGCAGGGGAATCGATCCGGAGGCAATTGCTGAAAAGGCAATCGCGAAGGGGTTGATTAGCGCCGAAGATGTCGAGACCATGACCGCCAAGGAAAAGATCAACTTGATTATGCTGCCAGGACTTTCCACGGCGGATCAGGTGAGCGATGTTTCCGGCCGGGGTGTTGGCATGGATGTGGTGAAAACCAACCTTGATCAGCTAGGCGGTCAGGTCGAGATTCTTTCTGAAGTTGGCAAAGGATCGATTGTGCGGATCAAGCTGCCGCTTACCCTGGCCATTATCGCCTGCCTGCTGGTTTCCAGCAGTGATGAGCGTTATGCCATTCCCCAGGTGAATGTGGGTGAACTTATTCACGTGCCTGCTGCTGAAGTGCGTGAAAAGATCGAAAAGGTTGGTGACGCCGAAGTGCTCATTCTGCGCGGTGAGCTGATTCCTCTGCTCCAGCTCAGCAATGTCCTGCAGCTGCAGAAGACATTTTATAATCCGCGCACCGGTGCGTACGAGGTGGACAAGCGGCAAAGGCTTGCCGATGAACGGATCTTTGAGAGCAGCGAGCAGGCGGTAAACAGCAAAGTAAACGCGGCAGCAGCAGAGGTTGCGGCAGTAGCAGAAGTAGCAGAAGTAGCGACGAACGATGAACGGCGGGCAAGTTATACCAGTGACGTCAAGATAATGGTGGTGCAAGCCGGTATTCATAAATACGGGCTGGTGGTTGATAAGCTCCATGATACCGTGGAAATTGTGGTCAAGCCCTTAGGAAGGCATCTGAGTAAGTTTGAAATATACGCCGGCGCCACCATCATGGGTGATGGCCATGTGGCTCTGATTCTGGATATCTCCGGACTGGCCAGGGCGGCGCAACTGCGCACCATGGCAGAGACAGATCGGGCCAAACAACTTGCGGCAGCTGAAATCCAGGCCAAGGCCGGTGCTACCCGTCAGACCCTTTTGATGTTTTACAACGGTCCGGACGAATACTGTGCCGTCCCACTGCATCTGGTGCTGCGGGTCGAACAGATCAAGAGCAGTGATATTGAAATCAAGGGCGGTAAAAAGGTCATGCAATATCGCGGTGGCTCCTTATCTATCTACGCCCTGGAAGAAGTGGCCAGCGTCGAAGCGCTTGAGGACAGAGAGGACCTGATTGTCATTATCTTCATTGTGGCTGGCCACCAGGTTGGTCTGCTGGCCGTGCCGCCAATCGATGTTGTGGAATTGGATCTGCAGATCGATGAAGAGACTCTCCGGCAGCCGGGCATCAGCGGTTCAGCCATTATCCATGATCAAACCACCTTGATGATCGATATATTCGGGTTTATGGCGGCCCTCAATCCCCAATGGTTTTTAGAACAGGCAGAAGAACTCCGGGAAACGACCAAGAGAGGTAAAGAGCTTGGCGCCAGTGCTAATACAGTCTTGCTGGTTGAGGACTCCAGGTTTTTTCTGGAGCAGGTCAAGCATTTTATTGAAGAGGAAGGCTATACAGTACTTGAAGCAATGGATGGATTTGAGGCCCTACAGGTTTTAGAAGACAATCTTGACCAGATATGCCTGGTGGTCACTGACATTGAGATGCCGAATATGGATGGTTTTGAACTTACCAGCCGCATCAAAAATGAGGAGCGCTTTAAGCATTTGCCTATCATAGCCTTAACTTCACTTGCAGGAGAAGAGGATGTTGCCAAGGGCCGAGAGGTGGGCGTTGATGATTATCAAGTCAAGCTCGATAAGGAGAATCTCAGTAAAAGCATCCGTAAGATGCTTAAACAAGGATAAAGATTAGTGGGATGATGAAGGTGCTGTGAAAACCCAGATCGGAACAGAGATAAGTAACGAAACGAATGCTTTTAACATACATAATTAAGGAGATGGATATGAAAATGAAACTTGCTGTAAAAATCGGATTAGGTTTTGGGAGCTTGATAGTCATTGCCTGTGTGCTTGGCGGTATTGCCGTGACCAAAATGGGCGGGGTATCTACTCTTTCCAATAGGCTTGCCGCCGAATACGTACCGGAGATAGAGGTTGCCTATGATCTTGATCGCTATGCGCGGCAGACGATGTACGCCATGCGGGGGTACACTTTTACCGGAGACCCAAGTTTTCTGGCCAGTGCGCACAAGGAAATAGAGGAACTTGATAAAGCATTAGTGACGGCGGAAGAACTGGCGGCCAAATCGCAGCACCTGGTCAAATTGAAGGAGCAGCTTACTCTGATATCGTCGGATGTGGCAGACTACGAGAAGTTGGTTGATGAAACGGCTAAAACAGATGAGGCCATGGATGCAGCTAAGGATAAACTTAGCGCTAGTGCCAGGGCCTATATGGAGAGCGCCAACGCCTTTCTGGCCGGACAGAACGAAAAAATGAAAGAAGAGGCTGATGCAGGGGTTTCATCTGAAAAGATAAAAGAGCGCCTGCAGAAGATCACCTGGATCAATGATGTTATTGATTTGGGCAATAGTGTGCAGCTGGCCAACTGGAAGGCCCAGGCCGAGCGTAATGTCGAGGGTGTAGTGGACGCCCTTAAATATTTTGAAGCTATTGACGGCAAGTTAAGTGAACTCGCCACCATCACCCGTCTACCCGATGATATTGCGCGGCTAAAAACTATCAGGGAAGGAGAGCACGGCTATAAACTGGCCATGGAGAATCTTATTGAAAATTGGAAACGGATGGACGAGTTGGGTAAACTGCGTAATAACCTTGGTAACGAAGTCAAAGATGCGACCAAGATTACCATTGAATCTGGTTTGGCAGGCACTAACAAAATTTCGAACGAGACAATGACCGCTTTGGGCACTGCTTCTAGCATAATGATCTGGGGGCTGGTAATCGCTCTTATTCTCGGGGTAGTCATTGCCTTTTTTATCACCCGTTCCATCACCACGCCGATCAGCAAAGCAGTTGCCATGTTAAAAGCGATGAGCGAGGGAAATATCAGCGGACGTTTGAAAATGGCCAACAATGATGAGATTGGTGAAATGGCGGCTGCCATGGATACAATGGCCGAAAGTCTCACCAAGATGATGAAGGACATCGATACTGGTGTTGGAACCCTGAGTTCCTCATCCACCGAAATGGCCAGCGTTGCCGCACAGATGTCCACAGGGGCCGAGACCACTGTGACGAAATCAAATACCGTGGCCTCTGCTGCCGAAGAGATGAATTCCAACATGGCTTCGGTTGCTGCCGCCATGGAACAGGCCTCCACCAATGTCAGCACCGTTGCTTCCGGTGCAGAACAGATGAGTTCCAGTATTGCCGAGATCGCTCAGAATGCCGCCAAGGCCAAGGAAAACGCTAATAATGCCGTGGAGCGTACCAATCAGGCCTCAGCACAGGTAAATATACTTGGTGAAGCGGCCGAGGAGATCGGCGTGGTTTCAGAAACTATTAAGGCCATCTCCGACAAGACCAATCTTTTGGCCTTGAATGCCACCATTGAGGCCGCCAGGGCCGGGGAGGCAGGCAAAGGTTTTGCCGTGGTCGCCAACGAGATTAAAGAGCTTGCCAAACAGACCGCTGACGCCACCGGCGATATTGGCAAAAAACTACAGTTGATCCAGAAATCCACCGGCTCAACAGTGACTGAGATTGAAGAGGTTGGCAAGGCAATCAATATGGTTGATGAGGTTGTTTCCGCCATCGCGGCAGCTGTAGAGCAGCAGAATGCCGCCACTAAAGAAATCTCAGAAAATGTAGGCCAGGCCTCCCTGGGACTGCAGGAGATCAATGAAAATGTCAACCAGAGCTCTGCCGCGGCAGGTCAGGTTGCCAAAGAAATTACCGAGGTCAATGAAGCTGCCAACGAAATGAGCAACTCCAGTGCCCAGGTGCAGCAAAGTGCAGCTGATTTGAGCAAACTGGCCGAACAATTGAAGGAAATGGTGGGGCAGTTTAAGCTGTAAGAGAAGTAACTCGTTAGCTGTCTAGGCTGCAGGCTATAGTCTACAGCCTATTTACCTATGTAACTCGCAGTTTAAAAACAAGGAGAACATCGTGGAAACCGATAATCGGCAAATCAGTAAGGATGGCGAAGCCATCCAGCTTTCCTGTTTTTATCTTAAAGATACACTATGCGGCCTGAATATTAATATTGTGCAGGAAATTAATCAGGACCTACAGATAACCAAGGTGCCATTGGCCCCGGATTATGTTGTCGGCATTATGAATCTCAGGGGACAGATCGTCACGGTCATTGACCAAAGCAGGAAGATCGGCTTTGAACCATCGACCATTACCGATGAGAGTCGGGTCATCATTGTCACCTCACAGGGTGAGCATATTGGTCTGTTGGTGGACAGTGTGAGCGAGGTGCTGACCGCCCCAAAAAAAGAGATAGCAGATCCACCTTCGAACATAAAGGGGGTGCAGGGCAGGTTTTTTAAGGGAGTGGTACACACGGCCAAGAATGAAATTCTGGCCCTTCTTGATGTCGACGTGGTCTTGGCAGATGAACAGGAAAAAGGGGAAAGGTAAAAAAAAAGAATTCAGAAGACAGGAGTCATTAGACTCATGACTCCTAACTTCTGCTTCCAGCATTCTGTAAGGTTACAATATTACACGACTTGAAGATACCCTATGAAAATAAAAGTACTGGTTGTTGATGATACGATCTTTTATCGTAAAATTGTCACTGATATTCTTGAATCCTTCCCTGATGTTGAGGTGGTGGGTACAGCCAATAATGGTGAGATTGCCCTCTCGCGGATCCGGACCCTGAAGCCCGACCTCTTGACCCTTGATATTGAAATGCCGGTGATGAATGGTTTGCAGGTGTTGGAGGAAATTCAAAAACAGAATTTTGATTCTGACTGCCTGATTTTAAGCTCTAAAACCCAGCATGATAGCCTCATTACCCTGCAAGCCCTTGAACTGGGTGCATTTGACTTTATCGCCAAGCCGGATGAAGCGTCGACAGAGGAAAATCAGAAGAAGCTTACTAAACATCTACGTCTTGCATTAAACGCCTATGGCCGCAGTCTTGAGTTGAAGAGGAAATTGTCCAAACCGGGCATAGCAGCCAAAAGTGCTCCCCGCAGCCAAAAAATTGCCCAGGTAACTGCCGCGGTTAAGGGTGTCGGCACAACAAGAAAACGAACCGAAAAATCCAAGGCCATTGCCATTGGCATCTCTACCGGAGGCCCAAAGGCCTTGGCTGAAATGATCCCGAAACTAAAGGGGGATATCGGAGTGCCGATTTTTCTGGTGCAGCACATGCCGGAAATGTTTACCGCCTCGCTAGCCAATAATCTGAACAGCAAGAGCGCCTTGACTGTTAAAGAGGCGGAAAACGGTGAACAGGTCAGAGGCAACACCGTTTATGTTGCCCCCGGAGGCAAACAGATGAAAGTGGCGTCTGGCGCCGGGCTGGCTAAAATAATCCGGATCACCGATGATCCCCCGGAAAATAACTGCCGGCCCTCTGTCGACTATCTGTTTCGCTCCATTGCCCGGGAATATGGGGCAGAATCAACCTGTGTGATTATGACGGGTATGGGATCTGACGGCAGACTGGGGTTAACGGTGGCCAAGGCCAGCGGTACATTTGCCATCGCCCAGGATGAAGAGACCTGTGTTGTTTACGGCATGCCAAAGGCTGTTAATGATGCTAAACTGGCCGATGTGATAGCGCCGCTGGGAAGAATTGCCCATGAAATAATGAAAACCGTTTAATTTTGACCTCTCTTCGGAATCAAAGGTAGCCATGAAAAAAATTACTGACGAGGAAGTAAAGGTCTTTTCGAGATATATTTATGAGATCTCCGGAATTGTGCTTGATAAAAGCAAGGGCTATCTTCTCGAGACCAGACTGCGTCCCCTGATGAGAGATACTAATGCCGAAACTTTCAGCGATTTTTTTTATCAAGTCAAGGCCGACCCTTCCGACAGATTGAAACATAAAATTATTGATGCCATTTCCACCAATGAAACATTTTTTTTTCGTGACAGCACCCCCTTTGACCTACTGCGTAATAAAATTCTACCTGACCTTATTGACCGGCGGAGACAACAATACAAATCTGCTCCCATTCCTCTGCGGATATGGAGTGCCGCCTGCTCAACAGGACAGGAAGTTTACAGTATTGCCATTACCTTAAAAGAGGTCCTTCACAACCTGAATGCCTACAATATTTCCATTCTTGGCTCTGACATCTCAGACAAAGTCATTGCCCAGGCAAGCTACGGCAAGTACAGCCGCTTTGAGATGGAACGGGGCCTGCCGAGCCAGTATCTGCACAAATATTTCAATCAAATTGGCAATGAGTGGCGCATCAAGGATGAGATCCGAGCCATGGCCCAGTTCAATAAAATGAACCTCTTGCACCCCTTTCCCGCTATCGGCGCCTTTGATATTATTTTTTGCCGCAACGTTGCCATCTATTTTTCCCAGCCCGACCGCCAAAAACTTTTCAATAAAATCAGCAATGTCATGGAGCCTGACGGCATTTTGCTTCTTGGCGGCTCTGAAAGTTTGAGCAGTATGGGCTTTGCGTTTGAGAGTAATACTTACCTGCGCGGCATATTTTATCAAAAAAAAGGTTGGGAGAAGAGAGTTCCTCCCTCCCCTGTTTCTGTAACTCCTGCAGGTCGCCCTGCTATTCCACCCCTAAAGAGAGCGGCCCCCAAACCAAAACCAGCCACTGTGCCGACCACCCCTGCCCCGGTTAAACAACCGGCGCCAGGGCCGGTGCCGGTTGTGTCGCCTCCGCCGCCACCCGCGAAGCCGGCAACACCCCTCCGTGAGACTGGGGTTGTTCCTGAAGCCCGGGAAAAAACGACACCAGGGCAGGCTTTTCCTTCGCCACCACCCCCGGCAGCCGCAGGGAAAAAGGCCATCAGGAAACCCCAGTCTCACGACCCTGCAGAGCCGAGGCAAAAACAACAACCAAAAAAATCGCTGCTCAGCACTTTACAGAGGAAAAAAAGTGCCGGCACATCACAATATACTGGTGGCAAAACAGATTTCGCAGCACCAGAGACAGGCAAGGAGGCCAAGAGCTCCTTGCTGGATAGGATTGCAAACAGGCAGAACGACAAAAAGAATAATGAAAAAGGTGAAAGGTAAAAGGATACAGACAGTTCTACCACTGTGGAAATAAACAGTGCTGCTCTTCAATCCTTTGCCCTTGAACCTGTAACCTCGAACTTGTAACCTCGAACCATAAATACCCTGGAGGCAGGCCATGACCCTCAACAAAGATATTACCGTTCTTATCGTTGATGACACCACCATCATGCACCGCATGATAAGCAATATACTTAAGGCAATCGGTTATCAAAACATTGTTACCGCTATAGACGGCTTGGATGCCATTGAAAAGCTCAAAGACCTGCAGGTCGATTTGATACTCAGTGACTGGAACATGCCCAACATGGACGGCTTGGAGTTTCTGAAGTGGGTACGTAAATCTGATGAGTATAAAGATACGCCCTTCATTATGGCTACAGCACAGGCTGATAAGGGACAGGAGGCACTGGCAAAGAAAGAGGGTGCCAATACTCATATTGCCAAACCCTTTGATGAAGAGAACCTTAAGATGAAAATTGAAGAGGCTTTTGGGATAAAAAAGGAGGTTGTAAAAGGGGAGCGTATCAAAAAGAAGAGTAACGGTAAAGTGGAAATGGAAATTGCCCATATTCAGATTACCGACCATCTTGCCCTGGGTGTTTTAAAGCATCAGATCGAGACTGGCAAGGTCACGCCCCACTATTTTGACCTGAAAACAACCTGTATGCCGGGCTGGAATCCGGTGCAGGATTCTCTGGACAAAGGCACAGTGGACGGTGCTTTTGTCCTGGCCCCTATTGCCATGGATCTTTTCGGCTTTGGCGCCAAGATAAAACTTGTCCTCCTGGCCCATAAAAACGGCAGCGTTTTTGTGCACACCACCAAAACGCCTTATGATGATTTCGGTTCAAACGAGGCTTTTTTCAAAAACCGCAGTGTCGATATTCCCCATAAGATGTCGATTCATCACATGCTGGCCCATAAATTTCTGTCCAGACATGGCTTAAAACCAGGTGTGCCGGGACCGAAAGAGATAAATGTCACCTTTGAAGTTGTTCCCCCGATCCAAATGCCGGCCATTATGAGAGATAACGAGGAGGTTGCCGGTTTTATCGTAGCAGAGCCCATTGGTTCCAGCGCTATCGCCAATGGAATTGCCCTACTCACCTTTAAATCGGCCCAGATCTGGCCAAACCACCCCTGCTGTATTGTTGCCTTTCAGGATGAGTTTATCGGCAAATTCCCTGATGCGGTTCACGAATTTACTTCACTGCTTGTAGGGGCAGGTAAATTTGTTGAACAAAACAAACAACAGGCTGCTGAAATTGCGCTTGCCTTTCTTGATCCTCAGCAGAAGCTTGGTTTGCAGAAACAGGTACTTCTCAATGTTCTTGACGACTCTTTCGGCATCAAAATGAATGACCTCTATCCGGTGCTTGAAGACCTGGATGCCATCCAGCGCTATATGCACGATCAGATGGGGATCGGCCAGTTAATTGACCTTGAAAAGTTTGTCGATCTTCAGTTTGCAGATTCCCTTGGGTGAAACATGCATCGCAGCCGGCATGGACGACTACATGACCAAGAAAGAAGACCAGTGTGACTTACAGGGGGGTGTTTCCTGGAACTGCAGGTTAGCTTAAGGCCGCTGCTTGATAGAAAAACTTGGCGCTGATGGCTCCTGTAATAACGCCTGCAATGGCAGCTTGTTAGCGGCGAGACGAATGAAACATACTTAAAAGGACATTGACGGTTTTAAAAAATGGAGAACACAATGGCCAAACAATCATCTTTTACTCAAAATAAGCAAAAAAATTCACCCCAATCTGGTGATGAGTTGACAACAATAGAACAAGATAACTTATGTAAACGAGCTGAAGCACAACCGAGCTTTAAGAGTGTTGATATTGCCGGAATATCGGAGCAGGACATCCGTA
>JADGBM010000043.1 GCA_015231515.1 Desulfobulbaceae bacterium | reverse complement strand
GACTGCAGAGTGAGTCATCCTGTTTTGTCGGGCTAAGTTTTCCCTGGCAAAGTTGTTTTACGGCTTGAACTAGGAGTTTGCCGCCAAGGTGAGCCAGCTTTGGGGCAAGGGTTTCGGTCGTGTCATCCGGGGTAATCGCAATGGCGTCAGAGATGAGCATGTCACCTGTGTCGAGGCCGGCATCCATCTGCATAATGGTTATGCCAGCCTCTTGCTCGCCATTTAAAATTGCCCACTGAACCGGAGCGGCACCTCGATATTTCGGCAGCAGTGAGCCATGGACATTGATGCATCCAAAACGGGGAAGGTCGATAACCGCCTGAGTAAGTATGCGTCCGTAGGCGGCAACAAGGATAACATCAGGGGAAAAAGATCTCAGTTCATCAAGGTACTCTTCAGTTCGCACCTTAGTTGGTTGCAGTACCGGGATGCCAGCCTGTTCAGCTAGAATTTTAATTGGAGGAGGCGCCAGTTTTCTTCCCCTGCCCTTTGGCCGGTCTGGCTGAGTTACTACGGCGCGAATGTCAAACTTGTTATCAATGAGAGCTTGTAGTGACGGTACGGCAAACTCTGGGGTGCCCATGAAAATGATGCGGAGTTGGTTATCGTCCATGATGGCTGATTAGCTGTGGTCTGAGGATTCTTCGGCGTCTTCTGCCAGGATTTTTTTAAGGCGTTTCTTGTACAGGGCTCGTTTGAGCGAACTTATCCGGTCAATAAACACTTTGCCTTCCAGGTGGTCGGTTTCGTGCTGAATAACTCGGGCAAAAAAATCTTCGGCCTCAAATTCGATGGTTTTACCTTTGGCATTTTGGGCGGTTACCTTAATCTTGGTAAATCGCTTCACCTTAGCGGTGTAGTCAATGACGGAAAGACATCCTTCGACATCTGATTCTGCGCCTTCTCCGTCACTGATCACTGGATTGATGAGAACAAGGGCCTTGCGGTCGGCATCCTCTTCTTTTTTTGAGACATTGATTACGCAGACCTGTTTTGAAACACCAACCTGATTGGCAGCCAAACCGGCGCCAGGGGCGTCAAACATAGTTTCGGTCATGTCGGTAATTAGAGTTTGCAACTCCTCATCAAACCTGGTGACTTTGGCTGTTTTTTTTTTGAGGACTGGGTTTGGATAAGTAATTATTTTTCGTATCATGATCGTCTGTATAGCTTGCTATCAATTTTAATTCTACAGCCTACCTTTATAACATACTCTCCGGATCAACGTCTATAGTCAATTTAACCGATGACATGCCGCTGAGCTTAGTCTTGTAGAGCTTAAGTGCCTCACAGATTGTGCTTAATACAGTAAGGTTGCTGCTCTTAATAAGCAACTGCCAGCGATGCAGGTCACGGAGGATGGATAGAGGGGCGGGTGAAGGGCCAAGAACTTCCATGCTTTGTCTAAGTGTATGATTTTTTACATATTTTGCAACTGCCTGGGCACAGTTGCCAACCGCCTTCATCTGTTTCCCTTCGAAACGGATATTGATCAGCCGGCTGAAGGGAGGGTAGGAAAGCGCTTTGCGAAGTGCGATCTCCTGATCAAAAAGTACGGTGTATTCATGGGATTGAGCTGTTTTGATGGAGTAGTGGTCGGGGTAGTGGGTCTGGACAATGACTCGTCCCGGTTTGTCGCCGCGGCCGGCTCTGCCGAAAACCTGGGTAAGTATCTGGAAGGTTCGCTCACTGGACTTATAGTCAGGAATGCCAAGGCTGGCATCAGCCCAGATAACCCCAACCAGTGTAACCCCGGGGAAATGATGCCCTTTGGCGACCATCTGGGTGCCGATAAGAACGTCAACTTCCCGGTGATGAACCTCTCGTAAGATTTTTATAAAATCATGGCGTTTAAGGGTTGTGTCACGATCAAGACGGGCGATACGGGCCTGGGGTATAATTTTTTTCAGTTCACTTTCCACTCGTTCAGTGCCAAAGCCGACAGAAATTAAAGTTTCGGACTGGCAATTAGGGCATAAAGTGGCGGTTTTTCGAGAAAAGCCGCAGTAATGGCAGGCAAGTTTGTCTTTACTTTGGTGCAGGGTCAAAGAGATATTGCAATGATCGCACTGTAGAGTTTTGCCGCAGGACTGACAAAGCATGAGCTGGGCATAGCCGCGCCGGTTTAAGAAAAGAATACTTTGATCGCCACTGAGAAAATTTTCCTTTAACGATTTGATCAACTGGTTGGAGAAAAGCGGCGTTTTGCCGGAGGTGGTTGGTATGCTGATTGCCCTCTTTGCCCTGCCGGCAACACCGCTAATTTTATTTCTGGGTTTTATCCTGTTCAGACTTTTCGACATCTTCAAACCATTTCCGGTTTCCTGGTTTGACAGACATGTGAATGGCGGACTTGGTGTGGTGCTTGATGATGTTGTTGCAGGGCTATACAGCTTTGTCTGCCTTAAAATTCTACTGCTGTTCCTGCCGACTCTTTGATAAGGCCATCTGCTCAGCTGCGCCTCTCTGAATAACAATTGTTGAGATGCTGACAATTATCACCCCAGGGAGCACGATCGCCGGGGGCAGACTTATGCCAAAACTCCAGTTAATCAACACCACGAAAGCCGGATAAAAATAGCTGTAGGCCATAACTCGTGTAGGCCCGAGGTATAGAGTCGCAAGATTTGTCAGATAAAAAGTGACCACAGTTGAAAAGAGGGCAAGATAGACTATCCCCAACCAGACCGACATCTCAAGCCCTGGCCAATCGACAGTTGCCAGCTTCGGCAGAGAGATAAGCAGCAGTAAGACAGCGCCGCAGAACAGCACCCAGAACGTCATAAACACCATTGACTCGCTAGTGTGCACCTTTTTGACCAGAGGCGTATAGGCTGCCATTAAAAAACAGCCCAGCAGAAACAGTACATCTCCGCTATTAATGTTCATAGCTACCAGCTGGCTGATATCACCTCTGAATATAACCCAGAGCGCACCAACCAGGCCAAGGACTAAGGCAAAAACACGATACCTCCCCAGTCGCTCCTTTAAAAAAATCATGCTGTAGAGCCCCGATATGCCTGGTACCAGCGTAAATATCATACTGGTATTAAGGGCAGTCGTGTAACGCAGCGATTCAAACATGCACCAGAAAAAACCAACAGTGCTTATGCTTATGGTCATGTAACCGCCGAGTTGACGTATGGTCGGGCGGGACAAAGCGTGCTTTGCCACATAGAAGGGGGCCAAAAACAGTAAGGCAAGGATATATCGGACCAGCAAAAGAACGGCAGGATCAAGGCTCCTGGTAATTGCCGCCCCCACCGTAAACGAGCTGGAAACTACTACGGTAGAAAGAAGCATGAGCAGATGAACCAGCCACAGTGGGATTTTTTTTGAGCTATAGAATCCGCTCGATACATCGATTTTCATAGTCGGGGAATTTTGTGTTAAAAAAATAACGACCTATATTCGTGGCAATTTCGCATTAAAAATTGCCCGAGGCCTTCGGGGCAGTGCGGATGCGCTGTAACTGCTCAGAAAGATCGTTGATTTCACGCCGCCAATAGGCCGATGTGCCAAAATCATGTGCTACCCGCGACAATCCATCCTCAGCAACCTGATGGGCGCACCACGCCATATAATGAATATAGCGCATGGCCCTTAAAGGCTCGATAAGCCGCAAAGAGTGCCAATCGAACTCACGAAACATCTCATAGCCTTCCAGAAAAAGGTCAATCTCCAACAGTGAGTCTTCCCGATAACCGGGAAGCAGCATCCAGAAATCCTGCACAGGCGGACCAACGGCCATATCATCAAAATCAATAATAAAAAATGATTCATTCGGACGATAGATAAGATTAGAGAAATGACAGTCGCCATGAATGCGAATCATTTCAACTCCGGTAAACAGTGGAGTAATCTCTTTAACTATAGCCGCGGTAACCTCTTTGAACTCTTTAGCCAGTGCCGGCTGAATAAAGCAACCATCAAGCAGATAATCAAGCTGCTCCCTGGTTGCCTTGTCTGGCGCCAGTATAATTCTATCCTTGGGCAGATGTGTTGCCCCGACAACATGGGTCCGGCCCAGCAAGCGCCCTAATTCAAGCCACTGCTCATCAACATATTCATCATAACTTCGCCCACTTTTTTTGGGAAAAACGGCAAAATGAATCGTATCGACTGTCCCCAGTGTTGAACCGTCAAATTGCTGTAAAGGTGCCACAATCGGGATCTCGTCGGCGTCCAACTCCCGCAGGAAATCATGCTCATCCTGCAAGGCCTGCTTCGACCATCGCCCCGGACGGTAAAATTTGGCGATTAACCCTTTACCGTCAACACTTTCTAACTCAAAAACCCTGTTGATATAACTGTTTAAAGGTCGGCATAAATTACTGCAACGCACACCAAGGGATTTTTCAACTGCCGTAAGAACAAAATCAGGACTGAGCGAGCCAAAGACCGATTGTCCGACGGAGTTGTGCGACTGAGGCATAGCTGGGATTCCTTTGGTGTAAGGCATTCATTGGGCAAACTGGGGCTTTGACATTTTCAGCACACGGCCTCTTCCTGCAATTATGGAGACCATACTAGCCCCTTTCGAAAAGAAAGTACCATCTTTTTCACCCAAGACAAATCTTTTCATTACATGGAGTCAGGGGAGGCAAGGCACTGCTCATTTATAAATTTTTTCGTAACAAAATATTAGTCTATCAATATCTATTTTTTTTTTGATATACTCTATGTACAGACGGCACAAATGGTAAATTTTAGAGAGGTAAACTATGAAAAATGCTGAAGAGATCCTCAAGGATAAAAATCGTTCAATTCTAGCTGTTTCTCAAGACACAACTGTTTTCACCGCCGTTAAAATGATGGTAGAGAATAAGGTTGGAGCAATTCTGGTAATGAAGGACGCCGACATTGTCGGCATGTGGACCGAAAGGGATCTGATGCGTAACGTGCTACTGCCGGATTTTGAACCAAAAACCTCTCTAATTGGAACCCTTATGATGGAGGGGGTTGACATTGTTCCCCACAATATATCGGTCAATGAGTTGTTCAACGAATTCATTCTCCGACAAAAACGCCATCTACTCGTAAAAAAACACACTAAATTCATTGGTCTTTTGTCGGCCAAAGATGCCACAAAGGCCTATTATGAAGAGTTACGCACCTATGTAACTCTGCAATTTTACGAAAAACCGCTTCGAAATTTCGATAAAAAGAAAAAATAAACGTAACTTATTCAGGTGGTGCTCATGTCAGGAGTCCCCTTAGTAAATGTTTTATTGCATAAACAGCAGACAAAGAAACGTGAAAAAGAGAAGAATATAACAACTTCCAACCACGCCCCAACGCATAAACTTTTTCTCAACCTTACGTCCGGTATTACACAAAACCTGGTTCATTTCACCTTGCCCTGAACTCTTCATGATGGCTGCATCTCTTGAGAAAAATTTCTTATAAATCCAGCCTGGTTCTTTTTTGCTGGGCCCGTAGAAAAGCCAGAGAATATCACCAGCAGGCAATCTCGGCATGTTTTTTCCCGCGCACCATTTCCAGCAGGAGAATAGTATTCCAAAACCTAAAACAACCGGATAAAGATTTTGCCAGAAAAGATTGCCATCAGTGATATGCTCGGCGTATTCAGGATAAACCGGCCAAACCCAAAGTAAACCGCCAACACCTACCAGCAAAGTAACCCATGGGATAAGCATTCCAGCCGGCAGCATAGGCTTCGGAGTGACGATGCTTTGCGAGATAACCCTTAAAAAATGACCGAGAAGTAGCATGGTCGCCAAAGCGGTCAACGGCAGAATACGCTTAAGGGGCACACCCCATTGAGATGGCAAGCCCTCAAGAATTTCCTTGATGGTAAACTTGGCAATAGCACCACTGGTCAACGGCAGGCCAGCCAGGGCGAGCGCAGGAAAAAGCAAGAGAACGAGAAGCCATGGTGGTGGTTTTTGCCAGTTCCCTTCCCTTACCAGCCCTGTTCCCAAAAAGAGGGCGGCCTTAGCCAGACCATGATTGAGGGCATAGATACTGATCGCGTTGGTAACCTGAGGCCAAAAAGCCGGGGACAGAAGACCACAGCCGACCAGCATGGTCATTAATCCCATCTGGCTGATGCTGGAATAAGCCAGAATCGATTTAGCCTCCCGTTGGGTCAGACCGATCAGAACGCCATAAAAGGCCGCCAGGATGCCAAGCACCACAAAAAGCGCTCCCCAGCCAGACAGAATAACTTCTTGCCCTACAGGTAGAAAACGAATCCAACCTAAGAGCCCGGCTTTAATCATTACCCCGCTCAGCACGGCGCTGGCCGGCACCGGGGCAACTGGGTGGGCCAGAGGTAGCCAGATGTGTACAGGTAAAGCTCCAACCTTGATTGCAAAACCGAGAAAAAGCAAGGTCAGGCTCAGGTTGTCCGGTTGACTTGCGGCAATGGTGCTGAGTTCCCAGTCCGGCAGGCGGCTGGCCAGCAGCAGCATCCCGGCAATAAGCAACCCTTCACCAGCCATAACCAGAACAATATATACCTTCCCGGCCAGAAGCGCTTCGTCACTTTTTGTGTGAATAATAAGACCATAGGCACTAATGCTCATGAGCCCGAAAAACAGATAAAAGCCCAACATCTCTTGTGCCAGTATCAAGCCAAAATTAAAGGCCATGCTTAACAGGTAGAAAAAGAAAAAATAACAGCGCCTGGAGTCGTTACGCAGATAGCTGCGCCCAAAAAAGGCGGAAAGCATCCAGACTAAGGCTGCCAGCAGCAAAAAGTTCTGGCCAACCGGGTCAAGGCCCATCCGCCCCCCCATAAAAAACCAGGGAACCTTTAAAGTGATGCCAGGCTTCAGGAACAGGGCTACAGCGAGGGCAGGCAAGGCCGTCCATGGCGCTACGCGCAGCAAAAATTCTTGTAATGGCTTTATGAAAAGGCTAAGACCCACAACAAGCGGGAGTCCCGGAACCATGGAAAGCAGTAAGATTTTCAGCTGATCATCAAACAGTATTGGCACTGTCATAGGCCATACCCCGTCCGGACAATAAACCGAACCCAGCTCAACGGGCTGAGGTTACTGTTTGCCAAAAGTCCGATAAGCAGGGAGAGAAGCGCTGTGATCGCAGGGGGAACAATAAGCATCCAGTGCGTCTCCAGGAAACCGACCGTACCGCTATCAACCGGCCAATCACCCTCTTGCTCCTTGAACCAGGCCACATAGATTACCGGCAGAAAATAGGCCGCGTTGAACAGACTGGAGAGAACCAAAATCCCTACCAGCCAACCTTGCCCGTTATCAAGGGCGCCTAAGCCTAAATACCACTTGCTGACAAATCCAGCTAAAGGCGGCAAACCAATCATCCCCATTGCCGCCACGGTAAAAGCAGCCATGGTCAAAGGCAATCTTCGCCCGACCCCATTCATCTGTTTGATATCATGGACACCAAGCGTTTCGGCAATATTACCGGCACAAAAAAACAGGGTTATCTTCATGAGGCCCTGATGAACCAGATGAACCATCCCTCCCATAATGGCTAATGGGGTACCAATGCTGACCCCTAAAGCGATATAGGAGACCTGACTCACCGTGGAGAAGGCCAGTCGCCGCTTCAGGTTATCTTGATAAAGCGCATTAATCGAACCGTAGATGATTGTAAAACCAGCCAGAAGGGTCAGGGGAAAAAGCAGGCTCAGCGTGCTGGCCGTTTCCAGACCGTAGACATCAAGGACAATACGAATAATACCAAAGGCTCCAGCTTTAACCACAGCCACGGCATGAAGCAGGGCGCTCACTGGCGCCGGCGCCACCATAGCCTTCGGCAACCAGCCATGCAGCGGGAAAAGGGCTGCCTTTACACCTACCCCGGCAATGAGCAGAACAAAAATAATCCGCAGGCTTTTTCCATGGCTGTCCACCAGGCCGGAGAGCTGTCTTGTGCTGCTAAAATCAACCGTACCGACCAGAACATGAAGCCAAACCACGCCCACAAAAAGTACAAGACCACCCGCTAAGGTATAAAGCAGATAGACCCTGCCGGCAGCCATGGCCTCTGGGGTACCTCGATGCACCACCAGTGGATAGGTGCTCAGGGTGAGCAGTTCAAAAAAGAACAGGAAGGTCAGTAGATTGCCAGCCAAGGCAATACCGACGGTAACGGAGACACAAAGGCTGAAATAGCCGAAAAAATGACTGCGATAGGGTGAATCCTCAAGGTAGGCAATGGCATAAATAGTAGTAAGAAGCCAAAGCATACTTGATAAGGCAACAAAAAGGGCCGAAAGCGAGTCCGCTCTCAGCATGAGCCGAACACCGGGGAGCAAATCAAGGTGCACAGCAAAAGCATACCCCTTCTGGATACCTAGAATCATCACCAGCACCAGAATCATTTTGGCAATCGCACCAAAGAGGTTCAAGGACGTCCGCAGGCGATGACTTGATTCATTAAGGTTGAATATAATAAGTCCCGGCAGCGTGGAACTTAAAAGAATGACGATGAGCAACCAGTTATGCCAGATCATCCAATCACCTCAAAAACTGCCAGCAACTGAGGAGCCAAAAAACCAAGTAACAGGGCAAACAGGGCCAATGCCAAGGCACTCCACTCCATGCTCGCTGCTACCACCACGGGCCCGCGTCTCTTTACTGGTTTCGGGCTAAGAACCTGAGAGACGGCCCGGTAGATATATACCGCTGTCAAACAACTGCCCGTGACAATAAGCAGTACCATCCACCAGTTATCCTGTCCGATGGCCAGGTGCAGATACATGTACTTGGCAATAAAGCCACCGGCAGGTGGTAATCCCATCAGGCTCAAGCCCCCAAGGGCAAGAGCAAATGAGGTCTTGGGCAGCAGCTGCCTGACCCCGGCAAGGTCTTGAATACGATCATGTCCCAACTGCACAAATATTGAACCAGCAGCTAAGAACATAGCGGCTTTGGCACAGCTATGGGAAATTGCAAAATAAAAAACTGCGGCGGCGCCATACCCGGCACCCACCTCCAGCAAAGGGAAAATAATAAAAAGATAGCCAATCTGGGCTACAGTAGAGTACGCCACCAGCATTTTCAAGCGTTGCTGGTAACAGGCTTGAAAGGCCCCCCAGATGATGGCTGCCCCACCAAGTGCTGCCAGAAGACGACCTCCATGATCACCAATCAGGGGGAGAAAGGCCTGCCCGAATCTAAAAAACACGAACCAGGAGCCCTTAATAACCAGGCCTGAAAGAATAGCGCTCACAGGCGCCAAGGCGTTGGCATGGGCCGGCGGCAGCCAAAAATGAAAGGGAAAAAGAGCGGTCTTAAGCATCAGCCCAACGCTGATCAAGGCTACTGCCATAGCCACCGGCGGTGACAGGGAAATATCCGCCCGAATCGCCGCCAATTCGAGAGTGCCAAAGGTTTTATACAAGAAGGCCACGCCCAGGAGGAAGCTCAAAGAACCAAGCAGACTGACCATCAGATAACGAAATGCTGCCATCTGAGAAGCCGGTTTACCGGAAAGGGACGTCAGACCGACACTGCTCAAGGCAACAAGCTCCAGGGTCACGTACATATTAAAGATGTCAGCGCTCATAAAAAGACCGTTTAAAGCTCCCCATAATAGAAGCCATAAGGGCCAGAAAAAACGTTCCTGATTGAGGTAGCGATGGCTATTTCCAGAGAGACTAATTCGACTCTGGAAATAGCCGCCAGCGTAGATACTGATGGCCAAGCCGCTCACAGCCGTCATTAACACCATAAGAACAGCTGGGCCATCAGCACGAAGAGTGATGCCTAAGGGGGGCTGCCAGCCTCCCAGTGCATAGGTGCGCTCCCCACAGGTCACTATTTCTCTAAATAAGCCACCACTGACCAGAGTGATCAGCAGGGCACTGAGTAAGCCCGCCAGTCTCGACTGTTCTTTCACTAAAAAGGAGAGCAAAGCCCCCAACAAAGGCAGAATAATTGGCCAGATAAGCCAGAGGTCAGCGTGAGGCGTCGGGTTTATCATCCGGCCTCTTCCTTTGGATTACGTTTCTGGAGATTACGGAGATTAGCCATCTCCTGGACACGACAGGCCAGGGCCAGAGCAACGGCAGTACTGCTCACCGATACAACAATGCCGGTGAGAACCATAGCCTGTGGAACGGGGTCAATGAGTTGACCGCTGCCATAGGCAATAGTAACCATAAATAAAAAGACGCCACTGGCCATGATATTGGCTGCCAAAATCTTGCGCAGCAGTTCGGCGCAAAATATAAAGCCCCCTAGGCCGACAACAAAAAGAAAGAGGCCGGTCAAACCATAAATAGTGGCAGGAGAAACATTCATCGTTTTTTCTCCTGCTCTGTTGGGGTGACTTTCATTGCCGCCTTTTGATGCGGGTCTTCAAGAGACCCACCGTCAAAAAGCCCTGCCAGGGTGAGTCCGATAGAAATTGCCGCAACTGTTTCAAGGACAACAATGACCTTCGCGGCAACCTCTTGTCGATATCCAAGGAAATCACTCCCAAAGACCATTGCCCCCAGCGCTATCAACACAAAGAAAAAAGGCCCTAAGCAGATGCCCAGGGGCAACAACCTGCGAGGCAGGCTAGACAACAGCGGTGACGAGGTGAGGATAAGCAAAACCCCAACGCCTCCCCAAATTGCCCCGGCCTGGAATGCGCCCCCAGCCTGGTGACTTCCGGCCCAGAGCAGATAGCCGCCGACCATCAGCATAAGCGGCACAAGAAGGCGCACCAGAGATGCCAATATCGGACTTAGAGGGGGATCTCGCCGCTCAAAAGATGAAGAGCGAAGCGACCAGACCGCCACCACCCCCAAAAACAGGACGAAACATTCCAGTAAGGTATCGTAGGCTCGATAGTTTAAAAGAACAGCGGTTACTCGGCTCGTAACCCCACTCTCGAAAAGGGCTCGATCGGCATGGCGGGCCAGGCCTAAACTCTCTGAATCAAAGGCCAGATAGGACCAGGCAAGCACGGCATATAAAGCTGCCAGCATAAACAGGTTCAGGCCAGAGATAAGGCTTCGCCTCCATCTTTTTTTTGACGAATTATGGTTTTTTTTCATCGGGATCCCCATCACGATCAATCCTTCTTTCCCCCTGCCTGGCAGTTGCAATGCGCCGCAGGGCCGAGAGGAAAAGAACCCCGGTAAGCCCCGAGCCAATGGCGGCTTCCGCCAAGGCCACATCAATGGCCTGCAGCCGTACCCAACCCAGCGCCATGAGGAGACCGAAGGAGACAAAGAGAACCACAGCCTCAAAAAGGTCTGCGCAGGTAAGTATCTGCCAGGCAAGCCAGACAAGCGTGAGACAAAGAATGATGTCAAAGGCGTTAACAATCATAAGTCACCTCTTTCTCCAGGGCTTGATGTTTCGCCTTAATGCCGCATCGGCAACCAGGTGACAGGAGATAGCACTGGCCAGAAGTACCAGAAACCAGATTAGAACGAGCCTGATGACCTCAGACCAGCTTGTGGCCTGAATAGCCAAACCTAGTACCACAAAACCAAGTCCGACATTATCGGCTTTGGTCAAGGCATGCAGACGGGTATAGATATCCGGTAAACGAAGGAGCCCGATGGTGCCCGACAGAAAAAAAAGAACCCCAATACTTACCAGAAATGCCCCACAAATCTCAATCATGCCTCCTCTCCCCGGTTTTCAACGAATCCTTTTCAGTCCAGGCCCGCCGCACAAAGCCTACCGTGGAAAACGCAGCCAACAGGGCAAAAACAAGGGCGACATCAACAATAATGGCCTGCCCTAATCCGCGAGCCAGAAGCAGGAGGATTGCAACTCCGCAGGTGCCAAAAAGTTGAGCCGCCATCATCCGGTCTGCCGCAGTGGGCCCCCAGATGATTCGGAGCAGTCCCAAAACTACGGTGATCAAAAGAATCAATGCCAGGCCGAGATAGAGGTTGCTCATGACGGCACGCTGTTGGTATTTATTGAAGAAGACGGGCTATACAGGCTGTCAACCCTGACTTCGAGCTCCCGGATAGTTGCCAGCACTGACAGCTCCTTATCCAGGGTATGAATTATAAGGTGATGATCGGTCAGCCGAGCCGATATCGTTCCCGGCAACAGGGAGATACTGTTTGCCAGAAAAACACGGCCTGCTTCATGGGGGATGGTCAAAGAATATTCAATAAATCCCGGATCAATGGGTAATCGAGGGTGGAGTACCCGTACCATCACATCGACGCCGCTAATCAGAGATTTATACAGAAAATAGGGGAGGTTACAAATAACTCTTGAAGGCCGCAGAGAGTACTCCTGTCGGACAGCAAGAAGCAGACTTACCCAGACGGCCAGGAATATTGTGGGAAGGGCAAAGGGCCAACTCTGGATGTCACCTTTAGTCAGGACAAGCCATGTGCCGACACAAACGATGAGCCGGACGACAATTTGACGCACAGTGAAACTAAAACTACAGGATGGCAATCCAAGCATGGCAAGAATCTCATCGAATCATATCAAAATGGCGCTTGTGAAAAAGCATGCAGACAATGATCAGTGTAATCTGGCAGCTAAGCCATCTCTTTCTGCATCGCCTCAATAATTTCAAGCGGATTAGCGGCCTTGGTAATGGGCCTGCCGACAACAACATGATCAGCTCCGGCGGCCAGTGCCCGTCCTGCTGTCATAACCCGTTTCTGATCATCCTGGGGCTCACTGATATTGGCTCCGGGCCTGATTCCAGGAGTGACAATCAACAGCTTGTCCCCCAGTTGAGTGCGTACCCGCTGGGCCTCTAGACCCGAAGAGACAATGCCGTCACAGCCAAGCTCCAAAGCCCTTTTAGCACGGAAATAGACAAGATCTTCTATGGATTGCGTCATGCCCATGGCTTTTAAATCCTCTTCTCCGAAACTGGTAAGAACAGTAACCGCAAGAATTTTAAGCGACTCATCGCTGGCCTTATCTTGAGTCGCTGCCACTGCAGCTTTAACAATTGCGTCATTTCCATGCACAGTAGCGAGAGAGACATTTCGGTCTTTAAGCTGCTTAACAGCCAGATGAACTGTTTCGGGAATATCAAAAAACTTCAAATCGACCATGACCTTATGACCCCGAGCAATAATCCAATCGACACTATTGAACCAGTCAGCCAGAAAAAGCTGCAAACCCACCTTATAAAAATTCAGGTGTGATTCTGTCTGATACACCAACTCTTTTGCCTTATCAGCACTGTCAACATCCAGTGCCAGAATAATCCTGTCCTTAATATCAATCTGCTTCTCTGCCATCGGTTTTCCTTCTTAGTGTTTTCTGTAAAGTGGGGTATAGTAGCTTCGTTTACGTGAAATTTCCAGAGAAACAGACCACTAATTTTCCAAAAAGTTGAAGGTATTATGATTATTGATTTCCATACCCATATTTTTCCTGACCATATCGCCCAAAATGCTATCCCCCACCTTGAAAAAGAAGGTGGGGTGAAGGCCTATCTTGACGGTACCAAGACCGCCCTCCTCGATTCGATGAATAAAAACGGTGTTGTGAAAAGTGTTGTTTGTTCTATTGCCACAAAACCGGCACAGTTTCAGGCCATACTCGATTGGTCACAAACCCTGAAATCCGAACGACTTATACCATTTGCCTCAATCCACCCCGATGACCCGAACTGCCTTGCACAGATTCGTCAAATAAAAGAGATGGGTTATAAGGGCATCAAGATGCATCCTTATTATCAAGACTTTTTTATCAATGAACAGCGCCTGCTGCCTATCTTTAAACTCGTAACTGATTTACAGTTAATACTTTTGATGCATACCGGCTACGACATCGCCTTTCCACGTATTCGGCGTGCTGACCCAGCTCAGATTCTTGAAGTGCACACTCTCTTCCCCAATCTCAAACTTGTTACCTCTCATCTTGGCGCCTGGGATCAGTGGCCGGAAGTTCGAACTACATTAGTAGGCAAACCAATCTACATGGATATATCCTTTTCATTACAAATGATGGACAGACAAACCGCGCGGGATCTGATCTGTAATCATCCGCCTGAATTTATTCTCTTTGGTTCTGACTCACCTTGGGAAGACCAGGGAAAAGCGGTAACCATGCTTGAGGAACTTGAGCTTAAAGCGGACCTTCTGGATAAGATTAAGGGTACAAATGCGGAACAACTTTTATTGAAACCTTCTTAGTAACAAACAGAGATTTGAGGTTGTCGGCAGACAAATATATCAAGAACCTTCTTTAAAAACTGCATTTATTTTTTCTTTAAGTGTGTCAGCGCTAAAAGGCTTAATGATATATTGATCAACCTTTCCATTAACAGCTTCAATAATTCGTGTTTTTTCTCCCTCTGCGGTAACCATAATAAATTTCATATGAGCAAGTCCAGGATCAACTCTGACCTTTCTTAATAACTCAATCCCGGTCATGTGCGGCATACTCCAATCGGAAATAACCAGGTCAATTTTCTCCTTTAACAGAATTTTAAATGCTTTCTCGCCATCATTTGCAAATACTAATTTAGTATAGCCAATCTCATGGAGAATATTACCAATAATTCTCTGCATCGTATTAAAGTCATCGACAACTAATATTCTAAGATCTCCCATCCACTTCTCCGGTAATTATGTAATCAAATCGACAATGATATACTACGATACACCATTGGAACGATATTTTACCACAGATTACAGACAACCCTCTTGCCAACTCTAAAATCACCATTGACGAGATCATAAAAAAAACTGGTGCCGGTTATCCGCATACCATCGCTGTTAAGTTCAACTTCTGCGGCACTCTTCACCTTTTTATATTTAGTAAAGTAGCGCAGCACAGATGTCGTCACCAACGTATCAGAGGTGAGGAGTTCGACATCATCCAAGAGGGTGATTATCTGTTTTTTTGTTTCATATATAGCGCTGCCACCCTTTATAGAAAGAGGTTTTTGCGGATCACCGACGAGATGTGCCACCGGCTTATCCAAAAACAGGGTCTCTTGGTCATCTTCACTGTATACCCGTGAGGCATCAAGACGGATTTGCTCCTGGCCTTTCTCGGCCTGGGAGATTTTCACCTGCAACATGGTAAAACTCGATTTGGCTTGCCCAGTAGTGCTCTGATTCTGTTGCGTTTCGATGTTTAAGAATTTTACCACCCCGCCCCACCACAAGGGAGCAATAACAATGACAAGCAAGGGAAGTTGCCAAAGCATGTTGCGTGATCGAATAATTTTTTGAAAATCAATTTTCATTCCAGGGCTTCACAAATCACTTACGGTTAAGATATTCAGTGAGCAGAGACTCTCTTTTTCCCTTGGCCTCGATAATCAAATCACAGAGCTCACGAACGGCGCCGGTTCCACCGTTATGGACAGAAACAAAATGGACAACACCTTTAAGTTCAGGGGCACAATCGGCAACCGCTGCCGCCAGACCTACCTTGGTAAGCAGTGCTAAATCCAACCAGTCATCGCCCATAAAGGCAACTTGAGAAGGTTCAAGGCTAAGCTGTTCAAGAAGCATGGAAAAACATTCAACTTTATTTCTGACCCCTTGATAGACATGGGTCAAAGAGAGATCTTTCGCCCTTCGCAGTAAGGATTCTGATTTACGGGCCGTTATAAGACCCACCTCAACCCCGGTTTTTTTTAGAATATTAATGCCAAATCCGTCCCGACAGTGAAATGATTTTATCTCATCACCCTGATGCGTGTAGGTAATTGAACCGTTGGTCAAGACGCCATCAACATCAAGTAACAGCAGTTTGATTATTTTGGCTTTTCCCAGAAGTTCATCTTTCGGGAGAGCCGAACTTTCTGATCGAGAGGCGGCCTTTCTCAAAAGAAACTCTGTAAAATCACAGTCACCAGAATACGGCTGTTCCTGACTACCGGCACAACCGTTCATTTCACTGGTCATGAAATGCAGGCCTCGTGGATTTTAAGAAGTTTTTTGAGCAGCACCTCAACCTTGTCTAGAGGTAAGGAGTTTGGTCCATCACACAAGGCCTTATCAGGATCCGGATGGACCTCCATAAAAACCCCGTCGACTCCCACAGCAACCGCGGCCTTCGAAAGCGGCGCGATAAATTCCCGTTGACCGGCCGAACTGCCACCAGCGCCGCCGGGAAGCTGTACACTATGCGTCGCATCATAGATCACAGGGCAGCCGAGGGAACGCATGACAGGAATTGAACGCATATCGACTACAAGATTATTATAGCCAAAACTGGAGCCGCGCTCGATCAACAAGAGATTCTTATTGCCGGACTCCTTGATCTTGCGCACGGCATGCTCCATATCCCAGGGTGAAAGGAATTGTCCTTTTTTGAGCGATATAGGCTTCCCCGATTTGGCTGCAGCCACTAAAAGATCCGTTTGCCGACAGAGAAAGGCCGGAATCTGAATGAGATCGATGCCCTTATGAACCAATTCAACCTGCACCACATCATGGACATCAGAGACCACCGGAATGCCAAGACTCCTAATTTTTTCAAATATTTTCAAACCGTTAACAAGGCCCGGCCCCCGAAAAGACTGTAATGAAGTCCGATTTGCCTTATCATAGGAGGCCTTAAAAATATAGGAGACCCCTAACCGGCCAGCCATCTCAGCCATACTTTCGGCAACTCGCAAGGCGACCTCTTCACTTTCCAACACACAAGGGCCGGCGATCAATAAAAAAGGCCGACCAGGGCCGACCTCAATTGTATCCGTAATTCGTACTGTATCCATCTTTTTTCTTCCGTGAGTTTCCGTGGCTGAAAAATCCTTTTACCGAAGCATGCTCAAACGGCATGCCTGAATTATCCTTTATGATCAAGGGACGCCTTAATAAAATCGCAAAACAGGGGGTGCGGTTTCATTGGTCCGGACTTAAACTCCGGATGGAACTGACAGCCAAGAAACCAGGGGTGGTCAGCTATTTCGACAATTTCAACCAGATTCTTATCCGGCGAAGTACCACTCATCACCAGACCACTCTCGATGAGGCGGTCCCTGAACTCATTATTAAATTCGTAACGATGCCGGTGACGTTCACTTATATCACTGACCTTGTAAGCCTTATAGGCAAAGGTATTCTTTACCAATGTGCATGGATAGGCCCCTAGACGAAGAGTCCCGCCGACATCAGAGCTTTCATCTCTAACCTGAGTCACGCCGGCACGGTAATCATACCATTCCTTCATCAGGTAGATGACCGGGTATTGCGGCTTTTCCTCAAACTCAACACTGGTAGCACCGGCCATTCCGGCAATATTACGGGCATACTCAATAACTGCAAGCTGCATCCCCAGGCAGATTCCGAAAAAAGGAATCTTCTTTTCACGGGCATAGGTAATAGCCTTAATCTTACCCTCAACGCCGCGCTTGCCAAATCCGCCAGGAACTAAAATACCGTCGCAACCGACGAGCAGGTCCTCAGCATTTTGTGTTTCAAGATCCTCAGCACTGACATACATAAGATTGACCTTGGCATCATTGGCGACACCACCATGAACCAAAGACTCATGGAGGCTTTTGTACGATTCGGTAAGGTCAACATACTTACCGATAATAGCAATAGTCACCGATTTACTGGGATTCTTAATACTGGCGACCAGTCGTTCCCAATTATCCAGCTTCGGTGCCCCTGTCCAGATATTGAGATGCTTCAATATTTTATCATCAAGCCCCTCTTTATGAAACCACAAGGGCACTTCGTAGATATTATCGACATCCTGAGCGGTAATAACATCGGTGGGATCGACATTGCAGAACAGGGCGATCTTTGCTTTTATATCATCGGCAAGCTGGTGCTCGGTTCGGCATAGCAGGATGTCGGGCTGAATACCGATTGCCCGCAACTCTTTCACCGAATGCTGCGTCGGTTTGGTCTTAACCTCACCAGCGGTCTTTATGTAAGGAACCCAGGTAACATGTACAAAAACAGCGTTTTCACGGCCATAGTCAATCCTGAACTGACGGATTGCCTCAATAAACGGCTGCCCCTCAATATCACCGATGGTGCCGCCGATCTCAATAATGGCCACATCTACCTGCCCGTCAAGCTGCAGTATCGCCCGTTTAATTTCATCGGTAATGTGAGGAATGACCTGAACCGTCCCCCCCTGGTACTCACCACGACGCTCCTTGCTGATTACCGAATGATAAATACGGCCTGAAGTGTAATTATTAGCCTGGCCGAGAACGGCTGAGGTGTAGCGCTCATAATGGCCCAGATCAAGATCTGTTTCCGCCCCGTCATCGGTTACATAGACCTCACCATGCTGAAACGGGTTCATTGTCCCGGGATCAACATTGATGTAAGGATCAAGCTTCTGAAACGTTATCTTCAGACCACGACTCTCAAGCAGAGCTCCGATAGAAGCAGCAGCTAAGCCCTTGCCTAATGACGACAACACACCACCAGTAATAAAAATAAACTTTGTTTTGATAATTTTTTTCTTAGTTTTCATGGATGCCATTAGTGTGTTTGACAGCAATCTGCCATTTGAGAAACCGTGCGGTTTATTTGAATTTGTGGCCAAAAATATAACAAGAACGATGCTAATATCAATAGCGATTTTAAAAAAACTTCATTATTCTTCGTTGCTATGAAGCACATAAATTCCATCTGTTTTATGTTCAGCCTCCTTATATGCCTTTGCATTCTGTTGACCAGCTGTTCCGACCAGACACCAAAAACAACTGCATCGACTCCTCAAAAAGACACACCCTCAGCTCTTTCTCCGCCCCAAACCGGCTGCTTGGGCTGCCACCCCTTCACACTGGATCGATCCCACAACCTGTCCTGTATTAGCTGTCATAATGGAGACAACAGCACCTCCGACAAAAACCTTGCCCATGAAACAGCCACCGCCAAACCTGCCCACCCGGACAATATGGCAAAGGTCTGCGGCTCCTGCCATGCAGAAATTGTTAAGGCAGCTCAGCACTCTCTGCACTTCACTCTGAAAAATGAAGTCAATACAGTTCGCAAAGCCTTCGGCTCCACAACCGACCTGACAAGTTTACACGAGATTCCTGACGACAATTTTCCGACCACCGCTCTTGGGCTGGTTGACGATCTACTACGTCGGCGTTGCCTACGCTGCCACCCTTACTATTCCGGTGATGCGTACGGGGCGGTAGTCCATGGTACCGGTTGCGCAGCATGCCATCTCGAGTATCAAGACGGCCGACTTTCTTCACACAAATTTATGGCAAAGCCTAACGACAAACAGTGCCTGAGCTGTCATTACGGCAATTATGTAGGGGCTGATTATTACGGTAAATTTGAGCAGGATTTCAACTGGGATTACTGGACACCTTTCACCACTGACGGCGAGCAAGAAAGGCCTTATGGAGTGGGACAGCACCTACTTCGGCCAGACATTCATCAACTAAAAGGCTTAAGCTGTATTGATTGTCACTCAGGGGCCTCTCTCAAATCAAACGGCAGCACCCATATAACCTGTATCTCCTGTCATCTCTGGGACCAACAGCCCAAATCACCCAGACCTGACAATCTAGAGGTTGCAGACAATACAGTTATACTGACCACCAAGCTAACCAACAAAAAAATTATTGTCCCCCAACTTAGCCACCCCGCCCACTCGAAATATATAAAAACTGTGGGTTGCCAGGTATGCCACGCCCAGTGGAGCTTTGCCGACAAGGGAACCCACCTCTTCAGGCAGGACAACAATGATTACGAGCTTTGGCAGGCTTTAACACGGCAGGGAAGCTCTGAGGTTGAATTCCAGCTTGAAGCAAATCTTTTTCAAGGAAACGACCAATCGGATGCCTTCATGGCTGATAAAATTTCAGGTCAATTCAAGATAGGCCTCTGGCTTAAAGGCTATGAATTAAGGCGCTGGGAGGCGATTGAAACGTGCCAGGACGACAATGGAATGATGCAAGTATGCCGATCTCCCCACAACCTGCACCTTACCTACGTCAATCTGGATGGCGACCTGGTTTTTGATTCGGTTGGCATCAGCCTTGAAACTCCTGACAAAATTCCCTATGTTCCACATACTACTGGTAAAGCCGGTGCTTTTTTTGTAAACAGGATAGACAAAATCAACTCTACCACCAACACACCAAAGCCTGAAAACAGCCCTTGAACTATGATTTCCACTATGCTCAGCCAGCAGAATAGTAAATTTTACGGACTGTCAACTGTTAGCAAAACGCAATAAGGCAAACTAAAAACACCAGGTCAACATGATACGATATATCACCTTACCATTTATCTGTTTATATCTCCTTATTTCAGGATGCTCCCAATCCATGGTGCAAAGCATTCCCTCTCCAATCGAGGTCTCCTCAACCGCCAAAAGTGTTCCGCTCCGCAACAAGATTCCCCCGACCCAAAAACCCTACCACGTTCTGGGAAGGACTTATTACCCGGTGCCATCGTCATTTGGCCATAACGAAACAGGGATCGCCTCCTGGTATGGCCCAACATTTCACGGAAAAAAGACCTCCAACGGCGAGGTCTATGATATGTACAGCACCACTGCCGCCCACAAAACACTGCCTATGAACACCTTTCTGCTGGTCAAGAATTTAGAAAATGGCCGTGAAACTATTGTCCGTATCAATGACAGAGGCCCCTTTGTCAAAGGCCGGATTATCGACCTCAGCCTCACCTCTGCCAAAGAGCTGGCCATGGATCAACGAGGCACAGCCAGGGTGCAGATTACGGCTCTCGGTGAAGCGGAACAGACTTCACGAGGCGGTGGCACCGTCGAGCGTTTTCTGCCCTATGATTTCACCCATGGGGAATATTTTGTTCAAATCGGCGCCTTCACCGACAGCAATAATGCCAACCGCCTTAAAGAGATCATGCTCAAGCAGGGTCGCAAAGCTATTTCGCAGACCTACACCGTTGATGACAAGAAGTTTTATCGAGTACAGGTCCGAGCTGGAAAAGAGTTGGACGCTGCCAAAAAAATGGAGAAGTTGCTCTCGGCAGAATTCCCGGAGGCGTTTGTGATTGCCCGTTAAATTCAACAAATCCACAACATCTTTTTTGGGTTCTCCTAATTTCCGTGTTGTTATTAATCCAGCGCATTACTTATTTTAATACAGCTAAAACCGGAAAAGAGTGTTGGCTACGCCTTACAAAACGAAACAGATTCAGAAAGGTTTTGAGTTCGCTGAGTATTAAGTCTCAGGATTATCGCACTTACTAAGAGCAGTGGATTTGAAAAGAGCAGAAATAATATCTTCACTGGAATGCTTGAAGAAGACCACCTTCATTGAAAAAACGAATTTGTATCAGTTTATTATTTGCTGGCTTGATCTTTCTTCGGTTTTGTCAGGTAGTTGTCAACGAATTCTCTTGGTTTGATGACATCAATGTCCTTATAACCTGAAACCTTCAGCAACTGTTTATCCCCACTGACAATTATTTTTCCATTACAGGCTATTGCACATTCAAGGAACATGTCGTCATCCGGGTACTCACAAACTGCAAGAGAAATACCTGTCGTTTCAATGAGCTCACTATAAACTGTAAGGATTTCCAAGATTGACTCGATGTTTATAGAGGGGAATTTTTCTGAAAGATCTTCTGCTACTCGTCTTTATTCGTTCAGAATTTCTGTAGAAAGTACAATCTGTATTTTTCTATCTTTCCACGCTTTTCAGAATTTGCGCAGGCGGGCCACTGAAAAAAACTCCAGAGATGAAAACGTTGGTGTCGAGGATGATTTTCACTTTTTCCCTCGAACTTTGAATATTGCTTCCTTGATATCTGATTTTTTTAATCCTGCTTGTTTCCCTTTTTTCCTTGCATCAGCGATAAGCGGTTCAAATTCATCAATGGATGGAGGTGCAATATTTTTCAGAATTACGACGTCTTTATCCCCAACGACAACGAATTGAGCCCCAGTTTGCAGATTTAAGCGTTTGCGTATGTCTTCAGGAATTACTACCTGCCCTTTTGATGACATTTTTGTTGTTGCTACATTGGCCATGGCACCCTCCTTTGAGTTGTTTCTTACTGGTAAGATTATATCAAAGTGAATGAAAAAATTAAAGGATAATAGCTTAGCCAGATAAATCTTTTTCTGTAAAGTACCTTTTCTGCTGCAGACAAAGGAATTGGGAAGACTCTTAGGGCTGTAAATAGTAGAAGAAAAGTTATTCAGAAAAATCTTTGGACGTTGGAATTGCGACCGGTGCTCATGGAACGTCTTTACTTCTTGTAGCAATGGATTTGACAAGACCTGAATGACACATCTTAACTGTTCAGGGTAAACATGTTTGGAAGAACGTTTTGGGTAACCTGCCAGCCCCGTGGCAGCTTGGGATTAACAAGGCATCTTCTGGTCAGGTTGAGTCTTTTGTTCGAAAGATTCCGCCGTTTCTTTCATTATTGGTAAAGTTTGAATGATTCTATCACCTGTAGGTATCTCGTTGTGGCTGTGTCTCATTGTATTCGATATTGGGTCAACTCTTCGTGGAAATCCCAGAATGCCTTCTCTTTTCTTACTCCAAGTTTGTTAACCTGATAGGTAACAATGACGCTCTTGACTATCCCTACCCCTGGAGCAAACCAGAGTGTCAATTCGCGGTCCTCGTTTTCAATTTCTCCTCGCCATTGGGCCGTCATGGAGATCGGCAGACAAGTGAACTTCCCGGCGGGAACAGAAACCTCCTCTTTTTTCCCAACCGTCAGCGTCTCATAAACCTCTGCTTGGTGGGGACCAACAGGAGTTTGTACGTTGGTAATGTATTTGTTCGTCCATTGTGTACCTGATTTTAAATCGTATGGGAAATAGAGGGGCGAGGGGCTATGCTCATAGAAATATTCAGTTGCCGCGGTTTTCCCATCCTTTTTCAGGAAGGCGAAATAATTCCCCGCCAGCATAATGCCATTTACTCCTTTAGTGAAAAATTCTCCGGTGCGTTCTTTAGACCCTGCTTTCCCTTCAATCGCATTCATCTCACGATAATATGAAAAAGCAGAAGCATCTTTCATGACTTGAGTCGGACCTGCTTTTCTTGTTACCTGGCGATCCATTTTTTGAGAGCTGAAGACCCCCGGAATATTTCCGCGCATGTCATATACCCAATAGTTTCCCTCATCAAGAGACCAGAACACCTCTTTGAATTTATCTTTGGCAGCTTTGAAATTGGGGTCGATATCGGAGGCTTTCTTTAGTTCCTCTAATGATCCCGGTCCGTCGAGCTTTGCCTGTAGCAACGCTCCCTTCCCGAAATGGCTGTATGCCTCTATCGACTTTGTTGGCTGTTGTGTAATCTTGTCCAGTTCCTGTTTTTTTAGCTCGATTTTGAGGTTTAAGGCGAGGCCTGTAACTATTGCATCTTGGAGGTCGAAAACTTTATCCATGGGGCCGGTTGCTTTGGTAGATTGAATTACGCTACCAGTTTCCACATCCACGAATCGAGAGGTGAGACGGAGAGTTTCAGCGCTTTTCTGGTACGCCCCCAATACGAGGATGTCGGCCCCAATCATCTTGCCCACCTCGATAGCTGTCTTTTCATCCACAAGCCCAGTTAGTTGAAGCTTCTGCTCTTCCAGCACATTCCTGATTTGCAGGCGCTCAACCAGAACTATGCCCGGGATCGAAAGGAGATCGTTTGTGATGGTCTCGGAGATGCCCATGGAGAGCCAGTCTAGTTCTTGGTTCTTTCCGACGTTCTCGAACGGCATGACGGCCACAGAACGGTCGTCAGCATGGGAAACTGGCACGAAAGCCAAGAAAAAGAATAGTGTTAAAATTAGATTCATAAAG